>JBKPLM010000057.1:0-7365 GCA_046731655.1 Verrucomicrobiota bacterium
GTAGATAACCGAACGCGTACCCTTGCTGCAAAATTCCCGAGAACAATCCTCGCGCCTGGGTTGGCAATGTTTCCATCGCCAGCGAGGCGCCAAGTCCCCATTCTCCGCCCATGCCGATTCCGTAAAGCGCTCGGAAGATCAGCAGCCAGGTGTAATTCGGAGAAAACGCGGTGAGCAACTCCATGAGAGAGTAAAAAATGATGTCGATCATCAGCGGCATGCGGCGCCCAAACCGGTCACCGAGCAATCCAAAAATGAACGCGCCTACGGGGCGCATAGCCAGGGTAAGCGTGATCGCGAAGCTCAGCTCGGCGATGCTCGTGCCGAAATCGCCCGCCATCGGCACGATCACGAAGGTGAGCAAGAAAAAATCAAAGGCATCCAGCGCCCAACCCAGAAAACAAGCGAGGAACGTATTGCGCTGATTGCGGTCGAGCGACTTGAAGAGTTGCACCGCTTCCATCGCCTTTGATCTACTTGCCGATTCTAAACTTGAAAAGCGCGTTGTTGCAGTCGCGTTTCTGTCTGCCACGCCGTCTGCTTGGAAAGATCCGCGGAGTAGCCTTCGAGAAGGCCGGGATTTATTCGCCGTTCGGATTTCGTCATTGTTCCGTCGGAAGTCTCAACCAACCTCGATTCGTCCGATCATGACTACGAGTATGACCACGAGCGTGAACCCAAAACACATCTACGCATCATGATACGTCAATTTGTTTCTTGATTCATTAGGGAAACGCTCTTTAGTTCCCGGACAATCATGGCAACAAACGGTCTGCATCCTTTGGAAGCGCTTCTGCGCAAACGCATCGTCTTTCTCGATGGCGCCATGGGCACGATGATCCAGCAGTACAAGCTCTCCGAAGCGGAGTATCGGGGAAAGCGGTTTCCCGCTTGGAAAGGCAAAGACCTCAAGGGCAGCCTGGAACTGCTTAATTTGACTCAGCCGCAGGTGGTCGAGGAAATTCATACCGCTTATCTCGATGCGGGCGCAGACATTATCGAAACGAACACCTTCAGCGGAACAACCATTGGCTTGCACGATTTTCTGTTTCAAGGCGAGCCCACACGTGGTCGCAAAGATCAGGAATTTTTTCAGCGCGTGGTAGACGATATCGAGCTTCGCGCACTCGTTCATGAAATTAATTCTGAGGCCGCCAGGATTGCTCGCCGCGCCGCGGATCGCGTCGCCAATGAAACCGGCCAGCAACGATTTGTTGGCGGATCCATGGGACCTCTTCCGGTCGCTGGTTCGATTTCACCGGATGTAAACGATCCGGCGTTTCGCGCCGTTTCATTCGATCAGCTTCGCCAAACTTACTTCGATGAAGCGAAAGCGCTGCTCGAAGGCGGTGTCGACCTAATCATTGTCGAAACGATTTTCGACACGCTCAACGGAAAAGCCGCTCTGTTTGCCATCAGTGACGCATTGGAAAAAACCGGACGCAACGTTCCGTTGATGATCTCGGGCACTGTAATCGACAAATCCGGGCGAAACTTGAGCGGACAAACCGTTGAAGCGTCGCTCATATCGATTGCGCACGCGAAACCGGTGATCGTCGGTTTGAACTGTTCCCTCGGCCCAGATGAGATGGAACCGTTTGTGGAAGAGCTGGCGCGCGTTTCGCCATACTACATGAGTGCATATCCGAACGCGGGTCTGCCGGATCCCCTCTCGCCGACCGGCTTTCCGGAAACAGCCGAGACCTTTGCACCCAAGGTTGCAAAGTGGGCAGAGAACGGCTGGCTCAATGTGGTCGGCGGTTGTTGCGGCACGACGCCTGATCACATCCGTGCGCTAACCAACCTGGTACGTGAGTGTTCGCCGCGTGCGGTGGAAAGGGCAATCAGCTACGCATGATTCTGCGACTTTCCGGGCTGGAACCGTTGAACGTTACGCCGGAATTCGGCTTCGTTGTCGTTGGCGAGCGCACCAACATTACAGGATCGCCCAAGTTTTCGAAGCTGATTCTTGCGGGCGATTTCGACGGGGCTCTGGCTGTAGCGCGTCAGCAAGTGCAGGGCGGCGCGAACCTCCTGGATGTGAACATGGACGAAGGGATGATCGACTCGGAGGCGGCCATGGTGCGCTTCCTGAACCTCGTCGGCAGCGAACCGGAGATCGCGCGGATTCCAATTGTGATCGACAGCTCGAAGTGGACCGTCATCGAGGCAGGGCTCAAATGCCAGCAGGGAAAATCGGTGGTGAATTCTATCAGCCTGAAAAACGGCGAAGAAGACTTTCTCCGGCAAGCCCGGTTAATCAGGCGATATGGCGCTGCCGCCATCGTAATGGCGTTCGATGAGCAAGGCCAGGCGGATAATTTCCAGCGAAAAATCGAAATTTGCGGGCGCGCTTACGATCTCTTGACCAAGCACGCAGATTTCCCGGCGAGCGATATTATCTTCGATCCAAACATTCTGACCGTCGCTACCGGCCTTGAAGAACATCGCAACTACGCAGTCGATTTCATTGAAGCGACGCGATGGATCAAAAAGAATCTTCCGGGCGCGCGTGTCAGCGGCGGGGTGAGTAACATTTCATTTTCGTTTCGTGGAAACAACACTGTCCGCGAAGCAATGCATGCCGCGTTTCTGTTTCATGCGATTCGCGCAGGTCTCGACATGGGAATTGTCAACGCTGGGCAACTTGCCGTCTACGAAGAGATTGATCCGGAGTTACGAGAACGCGTCGAAGACGTGCTGTTGAACCGACGAGACGATGCAACCGAGCGGCTCGTCGATTTCGCGGAAAACGTAAAAGCAAAGGATAAGACTCCAGTCGCTAATGAAGCGTGGCGAAAAGAACCTGTCGACGAGCGTTTAAAACACGCATTAGTCAAGGGCATCGTCGATTTCATCGACATCGACACCGAGGAGGCACGTCAAAAATGCAAGCGACCACTCGACGTGATCGAGGGCCCGCTCATGGCCGGGATGAGTGTGGTCGGCGACTTATTCGGCTCCGGCAAGATGTTTCTACCACAGGTGGTGAAAAGTGCACGGGTGATGAAGAAAGCTGTCGCCTATCTGATGCCGTTCATGGAAGCGGAGAAATCCGCTGGCGCGAAGCCGCAGGGACGCATCGTGATGGCGACGGTGAAAGGCGACGTGCACGACATTGGCAAGAACATCGTCGGCGTCGTGCTGCAATGTAACAACTATGAGGTCTTAGATCTCGGTGTAATGGTGCCGGCCGCCAGGATCCTGGAAACAGCGCGAGAAAAACAAGCGGACGTGATCGGGCTAAGCGGTCTGATCACGCCTTCACTGGACGAGATGGTGCATGTCGCACAGGAAATGGAGCGCGAAGGATTTCGGTTGCCGCTCTTGATTGGTGGGGCAACCACGAGCAGGGCGCACACCGCGGTGAAGATCGCCCCACACTATCAGTCCAGCATTGTGCACGTTCTGGACGCCTCGCGTGCGGTGGGTGTTGTCAATTCGCTGCTGAATGAAGAGCTCAAGACCCAATTCGATAAGAAAACGCGCGAAGACTACGAGCGCTTGCGCCGGGAGCATTCAGCAAAAACACAGCGAAGGAATTTGCTGACGCTTAAAGAAGCGCGCGCAAACCGGACGGTTATTGATTGGAGCAATTATGCTCCGCCGAAGCCGGAATTTTTAGGGGTGCGCGTCCTCCAAACTGTCATTCCGAGCAAAGTCGAGGAATTCCGTGGTACAAGCTTTAAAGTGACGCAACGGAATCCTGCGAGTTCGCTAGCCTCCGCCCAGAATGACACGGTACGCTCCTTTTCGTTGCAAACGCTGGCCGGGTACATCGATTGGTCCCCGTTTTTTCACGCCTGGGAATTACGCGGGCGTTATCCCGCGATTTTTGAAGACCCCAAAGTTGGTAAACAAGCGCGCGAACTTTTCGATGATGCGCAACAACTTCTTGATCGGGTCGTCGCAAAAAATCTCCTTATCGCGCGCGGCGTCCACGCTTTTTGGCGGGCAAACTCAGTTGGTGACGATGTGGATCTTTATAGTGACGATGAACGCACTAAGAAACTCGCGACCTTTTATTTCCTGCGCCAGCAAATGCAAAAGCCGGCAGGCCAATTTAACCATTGTCTCGCCGATTACGTAGCGCCTGCAAACTCTCGACTCTCAACCATCGACCATCAACTTGCAGATTATCTCGGTGGATTTGCGGTTTCGATTCATGGTGCAGACGAACTCGCCGAAGAATTCAAGCGGCAGCATGACGATTACAGCGCTATCATGACGAAGGCGTTGGCAGATCGACTAGCCGAAGCGTTTGCCGAGTACCTGCACAAACAAACGCGGATCGCGTGGGGATTCGGGCGTGAAGAACAGTTGTCTCAGGCGGATCTAATCCGTGAAAGATACCGTGGTATTCGGCCCGCTGCCGGTTATCCCGCATGTCCCGATCACGCGGAGAAAGGAACATTATTCGATCTGCTGGGGGCCGAGTGCAACGCCGGCGTCACACTTACAGAATCGTTCGCCATGCATCCCGGGGCGAGCGTGAGCGGACTCTACTTTTCGCATCCCGCGGCAAAATATTTCGGAGTAGGACAAATTGCGCACGATCAAGTTGTGGATTACGCGATCCGGCGGGGCGAATCGGTGCCCGCAGTGAAAAAGCGGCTCGCCCCTAATTTGGATTACAACGTCTGATCTGATCAAATGTCGGGGCGAGAGGATTTGAACCTCCGACCTCGTGGTCCCAAACCACGCGCTCTACCAAGCTAAGCTACGCCCCGTACTCCGGCCTCGTTCTTTATCATGGATAGCGCCTTCCCGCATCCTGAAATTGGGTTAAATTGCAGACAAGACTGGCAATGAAACTATATGGGTTGATCATTTCAGCGGCGCTGATCGGTGTGGCCTTGAGAACGTACGGGCAGGACGCAGCACCGCCGAATGTGGATCTTTATGAAGGGCAGAACCAGCTGGAACCAACGCCCTCGCCGCTACCGCCTAATGGCCCCGAGTTGCCGGAGATATCGCAGCTTGACCAGAATTTTTCGAAGCCGAGGTCGCTTGGAAAAGAAGCTGATGAGGCCCGCGTGCATATAGAATGGCGACAACTAAAAAACCGAACGATAAACGACCCCGCCGTACAGGCGGCCAAGGCATATGCACAGGCTGCAGGGACTGATTTGGAAAAGAGGAATCGGCTCCGCAATTACTACACCATCTACTACGAACGCATGTCCGCACTCGCTACGACTCCTGAAATCAAGTTGGCATTGCAGGCATTAAAGACGTCTCATCAGGGATTGCTAGATCAGCCGCGCGTTCGGCCCTCGCCCACGCCGGAAGGTGCTACTCCGACGCCTACGGCTTCAGGGAAGCCTGCGAAAAAGAAGCCCGCACAGAAAAACAAGAAGAAGGGCAAAGGTCACAAGCGGTTTTAGTCCGCTACCTTGCCAGCCCACAGTCATTGCAGTATTCCTAAACCCACCGTGTTTTTGGCGCGTTCGTCTAGTGGTTAGGACACAGCCCTCTCAAGGCTGGTACACGGGTTCGACTCCCGTACGCGCTGCCAAGCAGTGCAACGTACTGCGAGGGGAGGAGCCAGGAATTAAAACGGGGACTTAACCTGGCGCGGTGTTCATGAATCAGTACGGCCTCCACAAACCGCCTCTCCGCACCTAGTGCAGGCTCGCAGTCGCCGCTTAATTAGTTGGTTTGCAACGAGGGATGCGGCTGCACGACCTTCCGTAAAAGGCGATGGATGATTTCAACCGAAAAGGTCCGGCTGCGTCGTCGGTCTTTGAAATGACGCGCAAGACAGTTTCGGACGCGCGCACATTCGATTGCGCCGGCAGGAAACGGCAAACATCGAAGCGATTTGATCGGCAAAGATGCCTTCCCCGGTCATACGCGTGTGCCATTGAGAATTGTTTAGCCGGCTCCCTCGCAAATGGCGGATGCGTCCCAACACTTTCTCCTTGCGATCCGGAAAATGTTCCTCGAGCCAGTGTTCAAATAATGGCGCTACCGCCCAGGGCAGGCGGACAATGGTGTATGCGGCAAACTGCGCGCCGGCCTTCGCGCACGCGTTCAGGATCTTTGGCACTTCGTGATCGGTGAGCCCGGGAATGATTGGTGCAACCATGACGCCAGTGGGGATTCCTGCACTGCGAAGTTGGCAGACGGCTTCAAGGCGCGCTTGAGGCGACGACGTGCGCGGCTCAAGCACTCTCTGCAAGTTCGAGTCCAGCGAAGTTACTGAAATGTTTACCGCCACTGCATTGTGCCCCGCGAGGTCGCGTAAAAGATCGATGTCGCGTGCAACGAGCCGGTTCTTTGTGATAATCGCAACCGGGTTGCGAAATTTGGCGAGGACTTCGAGGCAGCCGCGCGTGATGCGCAGCTTTCGCTCGATCGGCTGGTACGGATCGGTCACGCCGCTCATCACCAAAGTTTGTGGCTCCCAACGCGGTGATTCCAATTCCGCGCGCAATAATGCCGGCGCGTTCGTTTTCACTATGATCTTGCTTTCGAAATCGAGTCCGGCGGAAAAGCCGAGATATTCATGCGTCGGTCGAGCGTAACAATAGATGCAGCCGTGCTCGCAGCCTCGATACGGATTCAGGCTGGTCTCGAAGCCGACGTCTGGACTGTTGTTACGAGTGATGACCGATTTGGTTCCGTCGCGAAAATACTGCGTCCCGCGCTGCGGCCGTTCTTCCGCTTCAAGATCAACATCTACGACATCGAAATCGTTTAGGTCGACATGCAGCTTTTCGAAACGATTTGCCGGACTCCATGATGCGCCACGTCCGCGAATGGCCGCGCGGCTTTGGGCGTTTTCTTCGATCACGGGTCGAAACTTTTTAGCCATATGGTAAGTTCACATGAACATATTGGCATGTCCAACAAATCCTAAACACTCCGCTACTTGGTTACTCCATTGCGCAACCCATGATTTGACTTGGAGTAATGGAGTAATGAGTTTGCCACCGCGTAAAAGAGTCCGGAGGGGTGGCAGAGCGGTTGATCGCGCCGGTCTTGAAAACCGGAAGGCCGAAAGGCCTCGTGAGTTCGAATCTCACCCCCTCCGCTTCCCTTTGTTTCGCAAAAACGCGTAACGATAGGATTTTTTCTGATTAGACAATCATCCGTCAGTCCGATTGTGTGTCTTCATCAATCAAAGCAAGTTTGCCGCGCACACTCCATAGGAATGCCAAGGCGCTTTTTGGGTTGTGCCTTGGACTAATGAGCGGCGGGTTGGGAGCTCCCGCCGCTCTTCCTTCGGGTGGCATAGGATTGAAGGTAAGATGGATCGCTTGATTCTGCATTGCGAAGGAATTGGAATTGTAACGCATGAGCTGGCTCGCGACATTATCATGATTGGGCGTGCTCCATTGAACAACATAGTCATTGATC
>JBKPLM010000058.1:0-3883 GCA_046731655.1 Verrucomicrobiota bacterium
ACGACAAATTCCTGTACGTCTCCTGCTGGGGAACGGGTGAGTTCTTGCAATATGACGTGTCCGATCCATTCAATCCGAAGAAGACCGGTTCAGTGCGCATTGGCGGAATCGTGAATCGTACTTCTCATCCTAAAAACCCCAACCAACCGCTGGCTGGCGGGCCACAAATGGTGGAAGTCAGTCGCGACGGCAAACGGGTTTATTTCACGAACTCTCTTTACGCCACTTGGGACGAACAATTCTATCCTGATGGTGTGGGCAGTTGGATGGCCAAGCTTGAGGCTGACCCAAAGGGCGGCATCCGATTCGACGAGAACTTTTTTGTCGAGAGCAGCGATTATCGCATTCATCAGATCCGCCTCGAAGGAGGCGATTCGTCTAGCGATTCGTATTGTTTTCCGTGACCGACCTCTGGCCCTGGCTGGTCGTATTTGGGCTCGGTCTTTTTCACGGCTTGAACCCAGCTATGGGATGGCTCTTCGCTGTGGCGCTCGGGCTGCAGGAACAAAAACGCGGAGCGGTGCTTCGTGCGTTACTGCCGATCGCACTAGGCCACGCGCTTTCCATTGGGATTATCATCGCGGCAGTTCTCGCGGCTCGGATCAGCCTGCCGCATTCAACTCTGAAGTTTGCCGCTGCTGCAATTCTGTTTGCGTTTGGATTGTATCGTCTCTTTCGAACGCGTCACCCCAACTGGGTGGGCATGCGCGTAGGTTTTGGCGATTTAACCCTGTGGTCCTTCATCATGGCATCAGCGCACGGCGCAGGTTTGATGCTCATCCCACTGTTTCTAAAATCAGCCGATTCGCCGCCTGGAACGGCTGCGAGTCCAACCGGCTCACACGTGCATTCGATGCACGGTTTTGGATTCGGCAATGTCAGTTCACCATCTCTGCTGATCGGTTCAATCGCCGTCCATACCCTTGGCTACCTCCTCGCAACCGGCTTGGTGGCAATGTTAGTTTATGAAAAGCTGGGTGTCGGTCTGTTGCGGCACGCCTGGTTCAATATCGATTTATTCTGGATGCTGGCGCTGATGATCGCTGGTCTGTTTATCCTTTTCCTTTAAATCGAGCTCCCAAATCAAAATTTGAGCTTGTCGTTTGCAGATTCCTGCCAACGATGAATCTCGCCGGTAAGACGAGAAATCACGGATGCGTACTGTCGGTCCGCATAAAGGTTGCACTTCTCGAGAGGATCATCGTTCAGGTTATATAATTCATTCAAATCCTTGTCGCGCAGACAAAGCTTCCACTCATCCGAAGTAACAATTGTCCGGGTGGATTCCTCGACGGCACGTTTGATCGTGCGTCGTCGAGCTAATTTGCTGCCCTTCTTTATTTTGGTCCGGTTTGGCGCCCACTCCAGAAATACGTTCTGTGTCGGTGTTGCGTCTTCGGTGATTAACGGCAGCAGACTTTTGCCGGCGCATTGGGAATGGTTCGACTGGCCGAGAAGATCAAGCAGCGTCGGCACGAAATCGATGTGACTGATCGGTTGCTGAATAGTTTTGACGCGTGTTTGACCAGGAAGCCTAACCAAGAGCGGAACACGCGTAGCTTCTTCGAACATTGTTTCTTTCCCGAAAAGATGATGTGCGCCCAGGCTGTCACCATGATCGCTCGTGTGCACAATAATTGTGTTGCCGATTAAGTCGCATCGTTCGAGGCAGGCGAGGATGCCGCCAATGCTTTGATCCACCAATGTAACCAGGCCAAGATAGCGCTGCTTGATACTTCGGTATTCCTCAAGAGTGACGCCAAAAAACAGCTGAGTCGGTAATCGCTCCCGGTCGAGAACAGCTTCCGCTTGCTGCCATTCCCGCATCAAACGATAACGCAGCGGGATATCTTCACTTTCAGGAAGCGTGGCTGTTGCCTCGAGTTCCACCTGGTCGAGTGGATGCTCATCGTTGAGCGGTCCGTTGTACGGTGAATGCGGCTCTACAAAACCAACAACGAGAATGAAAGGATCGCGCTGATGTTTTTCGATGAATTCGCATGCATGTTTCTCGAGAAACTTTGGCCGTGACAGTTCGATTGGCAGATTGCTGATAGCCACTTCTGAAAATCGTCCGTCCTGTTTGTCAGGAGTGATGCCGTTCGAAGCGAGGAAATTTGTGTAATCACCGTGCTCATCAGTAGAAATCCACTCGTCAAAGCCGCGCCCGACCGGTCCTTCTTCGCCCAGATGCCACTTCCCGATGTAAGCGGCGCGATAATCCCCGTCCTTCATCAGCTCGGGGAAGACACGAAACCGCCGATCGAGTGGCACGCTGTTTCGTGTACATCCGTTTACGTGCGGCCACGTCCCAGTCATGAGTGAAGACCGCGAGGGTGTGCAAACCGGATGAGTGACGTATGCCCGCTCGAAGACTACACATTCAGAGGCAAGTTTGTTCAGATTAGGCGCGTGCACCTTTACACCTCCGTAACATGCAATCGTGTCCGCTCTCTGTTGGTCCGGAAGAAAAAGAACCAAATTGGGTTTTCGGTCCGCAGCCATGATTTTCAGGTCGGCACTAAATCAGCCCTAATCAATCTCTGCAATCTCCTAGCACTGGCCGCTTTCGCCGTGACAGCAGGATGCCGTGCGATCAATTTGAGCGCGCGTCCGAGTAATTCCTTTCCAGGCGCGATCTTGTGCCAGGGCGACGCGCCCGACGGATGTGGAAGCGGAATCACGTCGAAGCGGTGCCCTGCCCGCTCAACGCCAAACCTGCGACCGATTACTTTCTCCAACTTCGCGCACTCGATGAATTGCGTGATAGCCAGTCGACCGACTGGAATAACGAGGCGCGGCCGCAGAATTTCGATTTCATCATCCATCCACGAAGAGCAGTTGCGAATCTCGTCCGGAGCTGGAACACGATCTGTGCCGCCAGAATTCTTTCCGGGAAAACACCGGCAGACTGCCGCGAAATAAACTTTCGATCGAACAGCGGCTTCATTCATCCCGCAGAATTCCTCGAACCAGTGGAAAAGCGTCTTGCCGGCGGTATGCGCGAACGGTCTTTGCAAGACCGGTTCCCGCGGCCCGGGCGCCTGACCAATGATCATTACATCGCTCAGAATTGCGCCGCCGGAGACCGGCGTAGATTTCATGCGCGGGCAGCGACGGCATTGAAGCAAAGCCGCCACATGCTGATCGAGTTGAGTCTGAATAGTTTTTGTAGCCACGGCCTGTGGGCCGTTCGCACATGGTCCGACAACGTGCAAGGTCGGACGGGCAGCAAGGCCGTGGCTACAGCGCCGCAAATAGTAGGGCCGCTAAAACCACCTAGCGGCGGAAGATTGATAACAGCAAGCTCAAGAGAATGCTGAGAATGATGCAAGTGACAATGGGAAAATAAAATGCAGAATGTTCGCGCTCGATCCGGATGTCGCCGGGCAATCGGCCCAGCCATTTCGGCGCAAACCCGCTCCACATCACCAACCCCACCAGCGTGATGGTCACACCAATGACGACGATGAACTTGCCCAGCTCGCGCATCATTCAAAAAGTTGCGCGAATCGAGCGGAGGCACAAGCTTGAGAGCGAATGCCAGTACAATTCCGAGATTATTACGAGACACTTGGCGTGCCCAAAACGGCGAGTGAAGACGAGATTCGCAGCGCTTTTCGCAAGCTGGCGCGCAAACATCACCCCGACGTCGCCAAGGACAAGAAGGTCGCTGAAGAAAAATTTAAGGAGATCAACGAAGCGTACGAAGTATTAGGCGACCCAGAGAAACGAAAAAAATACGATCAACTCGGTGTTGATTGGGATCGACCTGGCGGCTTCCAACCGCCACCGCAGTGGGGCCCCCAACCATCGGAAGGCGGATTTTACCAGTGGGGTGGCGATGGCGGAGGAGGAGTTCAATTTGAATTCAGTGGAACCG
>JBKPLM010000059.1:0-13717 GCA_046731655.1 Verrucomicrobiota bacterium
AGTCTCTGGCGCGACGACGTAGCCCAGTCGCAACGAAGGATAAAGAATTTTGCTCATCGTCCCCGCGTAAATGACGCGCCCGAATTCGTCGATCCCCTGCAAGCAAGGGAGTGGCGGTCCGGTAAACCGGAACTCTGCGTAAAAGTCGTCTTCAAAAACAAATGCATCGTGAGCGCGCGCAAACTCGAGCAGGGCTGTTCTGCGTTCGAAACTCATTGTCATGCCAAGCGGATATTGATGCGAAGGCGTTATGTGAATGATTTTTGGCTGCTTTTCTCTTGGCGATCGCGCAATCACAATTCCTTCGTGATCCAACGGCTTCGGAACCACTTTAGCGCCTGCTAGGGTAAAAACCCTGCGCGCCTGGTGAAAACCGGGATCTTCCATCCACACAGGCTCGCCCGGATTCAGCAGCGCCATGGCACTAATCAACATCGCCTGCTGCATTCCTCCGACGATCAGGACTTGATCTGGATGACAGCGTGCGCCTCTAAAATCACACAGATACGTGGCAATCGCTTTACGCAGGTCCGAGTCGCCACGACTCGACGCATGCCGCAGCAGATGAGTGCCCTTTTGGGCAAGCACTCGGGCTCTGAGCCGTTCCCAAATATCGATGGGGAATTCATCGACTGCCGGAAGTCCGGGAACTAGCGAAATGCCTGCCCCGGCGCCCAGCGCTCCAAGATCAAACTGCGTGCCGGCACGTTGATCTGGAATTGATCTTACCCGATCGGAGACGCGAGCTCGATGCTCGACTGGCCGATACGCTTTCGGTCCGCCACGGCGGATTCGTTCCGTGGCGGGTGTGTCAGCAGTCAAAAAACTTTCAGGGAGCGGATTTGCCACAAACGTCCCCGATCGGGACTTTGAGCGCAGATAGCCTTCTGCGTGAAGCTTTGAGAACGCAACGTTAACCGTCAATCTTGAGATTCCCAGGTCAATAGCCAGCGCTCGAGAGGAAGGAACCCGCGATGCACCCTCGGTAAAAGCGCCTGATTTCAACTCATCGCGAATTTGGCGATAGAGTTGCTCGTGCAATGGTTCGGCTGCGCTTCGGTCGAGTCGAATCATTTCGAACGCGATGATCGAACGTCGCCGCCGTTTCTTCAGAGGCGATTCGCTCCTGGACATGCCGATTTTCCCCCGGTTCCTGCAATTCCTTTTCAATTGCATCACGTATTCCAAATCGCAACTGGCATTATCATCTTCTCGCAAGTGGTCATTGCTACATCAACCGATGCGGAAAGGTTGATGGAGTATGTGGAAGGTTTCCCGCTCGCTACTGGTTAAACGCAAATCAACGTTCATTTTCCCATCTTTATCCCGTCATTTGTTGGCCATTCTATGCATCGCAATTTGCCCGTCACTGCATAGTGCCCAGGCAAATGTTGCCTATCTCGCGGGAGGTTGTTTTTGGTGCACAGAGGCAGTTTTTGAAGAAGCGCCAGGCGTAACCTCGGTGGTCTCGGGCTATATGCAGGGCGCCGAGACGATACAGATCACGTTTGATCCCAGTAAGACAACATACGATAAACTGCTACATCTGTTCTGGCGCGCGCATAATCCGACTGAGGTAGATAGCCAGGGGCCGGACACCGGAAAGCAATATCGCTCCGCCATCTTCTACGTGGACGAACAGGAAAGGACTGCTGCCGAAAAATCCAAGGCACAGGCGCAAAAATCGTTCTCAAAACCGATAGCGACTGAGATCACCCGCGCAGGGTCGTTTCGTTCCGCGCCGGAAAAGCACCAGAATTTTTGCCGGAAAAATCCAAACAATCCGTACGTCCAACAAATCATAGATCCGAAGCTTCACAAACTCGGCCTGAAGAGACCTTAAGCCAGTAGCAGACAAAGAATGCAACGTCTGACCTTATTCCTGCTGTGCATCGTGTCTGTTCGCGTCAGCCTGGCGCAAGACGCGGCGGCCACTCGAATCCGCCGGCAAATTGAATCTACTCCGATGACACACAAGGTGACACTCAGTAATGACCAATGGCGAAAGGTTCTGACTCCCGGCCAATTTCAAATCCTGCGCGAAGCCAAAACAGAGCCACCATACAAGAATCAATATTGGAACAATCACGAAAAAGGGATTTATCTTTGTGGCGCGTGTGGAAATCAGTTGTTTGCCTCCGACACGAAATTTGAATCCCGCACCGGGTGGCCCAGTTTCTACGCCCCGCTTGCCAAAGACAAAATCATCGAAACAACCGACACCAGTATTAGTATGACACGGGACGAGGTAAGATGCGCACGCTGCGGATCGCATCTCGGACACGTGTTCAACGATGGTCCAGCTCCAACCTATCTTCGTTATTGCCTGAACTCAATGGCGCTCAAATTTGTAAGGAAGTAAAAGAAAAAGGGGGCGCCGGTCCAAAATGCGGTTCCCCGTTCGTCGTAATCAAGGAACTGAAAACGAAACCGACCATGTGCCCAGCTTGTATAACAACCGTGCTGTTGACTGCAGCTACCGCGAGTTCAACTGGCGGGTTAACCGCGTTGGCCTTGAGGAAACTTTGCTGGAAATCCAAGCGAAATCATCAAACCGAGGAGACTAAAAATGCAAATCGAAACAATGGAACTCGAAAAACAGATGTTAGCGACATAAGCCACCATAAAATCGTCTCGCAGGCCGAGTGGTTGGTTGCTCGCAAGGATCTGCTGAAACGCGAGAAGGAACTGACGCACTTGCGCGATGAAATAACCCGGCACCGTCTCGAACTTCCCTGGGTAAAAGTGCAAAAGGAGTACCTCTTCGACGCCCCAGAAGGAGAACTCACGTTGGCTGAATTGTTCGACGGTCGGAGCCAACTCTTTGTCAAACACTTCATGATGGGGCCCGGCGCGGCGCTTCATCGCGTCGGTTGCTCGCTCGAAGCAAACGGCCGATACCATGCACCCAACTGCGGGTGCACCGTGCACAAATCGTAATTCTCAAGTGCAGCCAGATGAGCAGCAGATTACAGCGGACATATCCAGAAAGGAATTCTTCGCCCGATGCAGAGAGGGAATGCTGTTTTTGCTATTTGGGGATCGCCTTGGCGCTTCGGCCTCGGCCGTTAGTATGGGACGCCCTGCGCAGCTACTTACAACTACGCTCACCAGTACCAAGAACATGACTGTAACCTGCTTTATCCGATACGAAATCGATCCGCACCAGCGCGAAGCGTTCAAAGAGTACGCAGAAAACTGGGGGCGCATCATCCCCCGATGTGGTGGCCATCTGGTGGGCTACTTCCTGCCTTACGAGGGCACGAACAACGTGGCGTGCGGACTTATTGCCTTCGACAGCCTTGCATCCTACGAAGCGTACCGAAAAAAGCTGAAAGCTGATCCGGAGGCGCGCAAGAACTTCGAGACAGCGGAAGCCAAACGGATCATCCTTCGCGAAGAGCGCACCTTTTTGGAAGTGGTTGACGGGACATTCGAATTATCCGCTTCAGCTGAAGGAGCCAAGTGATGCGCACGCTGATTCTTCCGGGACTTCATGACTCCGATGCCGCGCACTGGCAAAGCAAGTGGGAAGCTCGAGACGAGACGTTCCTCCGTGTGGTTCAAGACGATTGGGTAACGCCGCACTGTGCCGATTGGATCGCGAGGCTCGATCAAGCGCTCGCGCTCACGGGACCGGATACAGTGCTAGTGGCGCACAGCGCGGGGTGCGCGCTGGTTGCGCATTGGGCTGTAGGCGACTCCTCAATGCGGATTCGCGGAGCGTTCCTCGTTGCCCCAAGCGACCCCGAGGCGGCGACTTTTCCACCCGGACCGAGAGGCTTTGCGCCGGTTCCGCTGCTGCGGCTCCGATTTCGAAGTATTGTGGTTGCCAGTTCCAACGACCCTTACGTCGCGCTTTCTCGTGCGGAAACCTTCGCGAAGAAATGGGGCAGTGAGTTCGTAATGATCGGTGAAGCCGGACACATTAACAGCGCCAGCGGCCTTGGCGACTGGCCCGAAGGTCTCGCGCTCCTAAACACTCTTCGCAAAATCCCGAACAAAATGAGCCGGTCCAAGCAACTGTTCTGGGATAGAGCCTGTATGAAAACAGGTCCGCTCGTTGCGCCGCAATAAATCTTGCTCTGTAGTTCGTATCGGACGGATTTCTTGAGTTACTGCTCCGTCGAAAATCTTCGCCGATATTCAAGTGGATTTACTCCGATACATCGGACGAAGGCCCGTCGCATCCGCTCCTCATCCCCAAATCCACATACTGATGCAGCTCGCTTGATCGGCATGGTTGTTGACTCAAGCATCCGCCGTGCGGCTTCCAGACGTAAAAGCTCTACGGCTTTTGCCGGGGTCTTCCCGGTTTGCGAAACGTAGTTCCGCGCGAAGGTTCTCGGACTCATGCGAGCCTGATGGGCCAGACTTTCAACGCTCAAATCGCTTGTGAGATGCGCTGCGATCCACGCATGCAGATTACTGAATTTTTCATCGGTTTCTCGAGTTGCCGTCATCTGCATTTCCAGTGGTGCACTGAACTGAGATTGTCCGCCAGGTCTCTTAAGAAACACGACGAGAAATCGCGCGACTTGCATCGCGAGCGCAGATCCAAGGTCTTCTTCGATCAAAGCCAGCGCTAAATCGATGCCGGCAGAGATGCCAGCAGAACTCCAAATTGCGCCATCTTTTATGTAGATTGGATCGCCTTCGACGCGAATGCTTGGATACTTGTTTTGAAGGTGCTCGACGTAATTCCAATGCGTTACCGCGCGACGTCCATTCAGTACGCCAGCTTCTGCCAATAAGAAGGCTCCGGTGCAGATGGAGCACATTCGCCTGACTCTCGTTGCGTGTCTGGTGATCCAACTCACCAAAGCCTTATTCCCGACGCCCCCCTCAATTCCTATCCCGCCAGGGACGAGCACGGTGTCGATTTGTTTGCGTGTGCGCGCGATTGTGGAGAAAGGAACGGTTTTCAGAACAAGGCCCGACGAAGTTTTCACATCTCCGCCAGCAAGCGACCCGACAACTAGTTGGTACGGTGGATGAGCGGCTTTGGACTGATTGCTCGCTCGCTTTAAGATCTCGCACGCCCCTTCGAAAACTTGGATCGGGCCTGCAACGTCGAGCAAAAGCACATTGTCGTAGGCTGTCATCAGCACCAGCCGAGAATGGCAAGCAGGTGGCTGGGAAGGAGCCAATGAGCGTTGTGGCATAAAACGAGGGGTAAATGACATAGCTGCGATTCGTAGCCTGCATCAAACTGAGACGTGCGAAAGGCCAAACAAACGAAATCGGAGGAAAACAAAATGAAGATGGAAACACTCGAAGCGAAAACAGAAGTGTGCGAAATGCACGGTTCTAAAATCTTTGGCCCACTCATGCAAATCATGGCTACGTTCGTCTTCTTGAGTTCAGCACTAGCCGCGGACACTTCGTCAGGCGATCCAAAGGACATTGTAATCCGGGAACTTTCGGCGCGAATGGCCGAGGCTTACAACAACGGGGATGTCAGCGGAGTAGCGGCAAACTTCACACCCGATGGCCACTTGATCTCGGGAGACGGGACACACCTTCACACTCCCGCCGGTATCGAGCACTATTTGGCTGAGTTGCGGGCGAAACTGCCGAAGGGCGCGCGTTTTGTTATCACCGCCGTTACAGATGTCCGCTTTCCAACTCCGGATGTGGCGGTGGTGACCTCAGAGGATGGCTGGCTGTTTCCTGGCGAGACGACGAGCTCTGAGAAAAATAAGGGAATTCAATCGCTGGTTGCTGTCTGGCATGAAGGGACCTGGCGCGTGGTGCTGGTTGAACGGACGTGGCGGTGTCCTCCCCAAAGGCTTTCGGGGTCGCAACCAAACTAAACAAAAACTATGGATACAAAAAACGATCGGCGAACTGTTATCCAAATAAAGCGCTGGTCACTCCTAAACAATTGATGCAACAAAAGCCGGTTCTCGCCATCATCACGCCAATTACCGTCGGCATCCTGTTCATCGCTGTAGCGTTTTCGGAGCCCGTCGCGAGACAGACGATCGCTCGAACCTCAGGCGTGCTCACCATCGACGGAACTTCGCATCCCTATCTGGCAGAGGGCACAGGTCCGACCTGCATTGTCGTCGGCCCGGCACACATGTATCCGCCGCTGTTGTCCGACCAATTGAAGCAGCGGATTCGCTTCGTCTATGTGGACTTCAAGAACAGTTGGGACGCTGACTCGTCGAGCCGTGTTGAAAAGGTCACCCTGGACTCACTGGTCGAGGAAGTCGATCAGGTCCGGAGCGGTCTGGGATTGGAGAAGGTCTGTCTGTTCGGCCATTCCGCGCCCGGTCTGGTGGCGGTGGAGTACACGTTGAGGCACCCGGACCGCGTCTCTCAGTTGATCCTGGTAAGCGTCGAGCCGTACTTTACCCCCGGCTGGCTCAAAGCGCGGAAGGCATTCTGGGAGACCGAGGCGCCAGCGGACCGGAAGGCCGCCTTGAAACGAAACATTGAACGTTTGCCTGACGATCTGTTGAAGAGACTTTCGCCATATGATGCCTTTGCGCTACGCTACGTTCGCAACGGTCCACGGTATTTCTACGATCCGTCCTACGATTTTTACTGGGAGTTTGTGGGGAAGCATCTTTCGGCGGAGATGATCGAGTACTTCCTCAATACAATTGTTGCGGACTACGATCCACGGCCGCGGCTCGAAAGCAACGACGTTCCGAAGTTCCTCGCGCTGGGCCGCTCTGATTACAACATTCCTTATCGTGAGTGGGACAGCGCAATGAAAACGACGTCGCATCTGACGTCCCACCTGTTCGAACGAAGCGGGCACTTCCCCATGCTCGAGGAGAGCGCTCTCTTTGATGAGCAGGTCATCCGCTGGTTGGAAAACTCGCGATGAGGCGTTATGCGCACGAACGGATGAAAGAGTGAATTGCTCGCCTAGGCGAAAGAAAATTTCACTGAAAAATGTCCTAAGCCCTGTTCTTCGTTCGTTGTAGAAATAAACCGAACCAAAAGAAATAATTAAAAACTTATGACCACGACGAAAGACAATCGAATGATTCAACCCTATCTCTTCTTCAACGGAAATTGCGAACAAGCCATTGAGTTTTACCGCAAAGCCCTTGGCGCCGAAGTCGAGATGATGATGCGCTTTAAGGAGAGTCCTGAGCCACCTCCGCCCGGAGCAGTGCCGCCGGGTTTCGAGAACAAAATTATGCACGCCAGCTTCCGCATTGGTCAGACCTCCGTAATGGCGTCCGACGGAGATTCCACCGACAAGGCTCAGTTTCAAGGCTTTTCTCTCTCGCTATCCGTGCCGACCGAAGCGGAGGCCGATCGCGCTTTCAACGCATTGGCCGATGGCGGCCAGGTTAAGCTGCCACTTACCAAAACATTTTTCTCGCCGCGCTTCGGCATGCTCCAAGACAGGTTCGGAATCGGATGGATGATCATGGCTGCACCTTCGGAACAGAAATAAACCGAGCAATTTAAAAATTCACACGAAACAAATAGAGGGCGGAGCTCTGCGACGCCTAAAGTAAAATCGTAACGCGGCTCGCGGAACTCGCCCCCTCCACAATTCAAAGAGAAACAAAAACGAAAAGAAAAGCCATATGCCAACAAACACAGCTAACACGATCAAGCTTCACCGCGTGCTTCGTGCCACCCCTGAGAAAATATATCGCGCGTTCATTGATGCGGACGCGATGGCCAAATGGATGCCGCCAAACGGATTCACCGGAAAGGTTCACCAGATCGACGCAAAGGTCGGCGGCGCTTACAAGATGTCATTCACCAATTTCACTACCGGCAAGAGCCATTCCTTCGGCGGGACCTATATCGAGCTGAAGCCACACGAGTGCATTCGCTATACAGACAAATTCGATGACCCGAACTTGCCCGGCGAAATACTGACGACCATAACTCTCAAGAAAGTATCCTGCGGAACGGAGTTGAATGTGGTGCAAGAAGGTCTACCAGGTGCCATTCCTAGCGAGGCTTGCTATCTTGGCTGGCAGGAATCGCTCACCCTGCTGGCGAAACTCGTCGAGGCTGAAATTCCAGATTAGACTACAATTCACCGTCTCATAATTACGCAGGGATGTAGCCATCGCGCTGTTTGTCATGCCCGACGCACAGCGACGGCGGATGCGCCGTTCGCGATGTTGCGCGAGCAGCAACAGGTAGAAGGAGAAGTCACGACAGTTTTATGCGATAGGAAATCGCGGCAAAACACGACTGATGTCACAATTTTACTATGGGCTTAACAGGACCGAATTTCTCGTGCGCTTCCGCAATGACGTTTTTCATGATCGCATTAATGGCTGCGCAGAGCGCACCCTACGATTCGGCGAAACCGCTACGTAACGCGACGCCGTTTGCGCCAGTCATCATCTCCACCGGCGACTATGAATCGCACGCCACCTTTACGCCTGATGGCAGCGAGATGTACTTTCTCAAGATGGCGCCCAATTTTTCGCGCTGGACCATCTTCGTTTCGCGCTTCAAGGACGGGCACTGGTCGCAACCGGAGGTTGCGCCGTTCTCCGGCCAATTCCAGGACGCCGATCCCTACATCACCGCTGATGGCAAACATTTCTACTTGATCTCCGATCGTCCCGTAGAGGCGGGCGGCGAACGCCAGTCGCACCACGACATCTGGGTCATGGACAAGACGGAGTCGGGCTGGAGTGCGCCGCGCCACCTGCCAGCACCGGTCAACAGCGATACGGATAATTTTTATCCAATCGCCTTAAAGAATGGAGTGCTCTACTTCGGCTCCCAACGCAAGAATTCCAACGGCTTGGGCGACATTTATCGCGCCGTGCCGCAGAAAGACGGGAGCTATACGGTCGAGCATCTGGAGCCTCCTGTTAATACCGGAGCGGGCGAGTACGAAGCTTTCGTCACCGAAGATGAGCGAATGTTGCTGCTCGCAGCCACAAGGCGACCCGACTCTCTCGGTGGTTACGATCTTTACGTTTCGCACAAGCAAGCAGACGGCAAATGGACTGAGCCGATCAATCTCGGGCCGGAAACCAACTCGGTGGAACGGGAGCTATCGCCCAAACTAACGCCGGATGGCAAATACCTCATCTGGACGAGTTGCCGTTTGCCAGCGCTTGCTGTCAAACCACCCAAACGGACAACTGATCAAGTGCTGCAGGAGCTGCGCGCACCTGGCAACGGAGTTGGCGATATTTATCTGATCGATTCCTCTGCCGTACGAGCTTTAAAACCGCCAACGAAATAGATAAGACACCGATTATGATGAGCAAATTACTCTTCACTTTGACTCTGTTGTCGGCACTCGGTTGTGGACTGATCGGTGGTGTGTTCTTCGCGTTTTCAACGTTCGTGATGAGAGCCCTGGCGGCTCTGCCATCGCCTCAAGGCATCGCAGCCATGAAATCGATCAATACTGCGGTACTGAATCCGATGTTCCTTGGAGTGTTTCTCGGCACGGCTGTCGGTTGCGTGGTCCTGATTGTTTTTGCGATCCTGACATGGCAAAAACCTGGCGCCGCTTGCGTTCTTGTTGGCAGCGCATTCTATCTCTTAGGCACATTTCTGGTGACGGCCGTCTTCAACGTGCCGCGCAACGATGCGCTGGCAACGCTCGATCCGACAAGCGCAGAGTCCGCGCAGTTGTGGGCTAAATATGTTGCCGGTTGGACACTATGGAACCATGTGCGAACGATCGCGGCCATTGCGTCTGCTATTCTCCTCATGATTGCGCTTTGGTCCTCGTCCTCGCGTGGCGCGATCTGAATTCCAAAGAGAGCTGGAGATGGGCTGGATCACCACGCTCGAGAAGAGATGAGGAAGCATATGAGAACGCAAATCAGCTACAGATTCGATATCGTTCCAACAGCAGAACAAGTGATTGAACTGTATGATGACGCAGGTCTTCCACGGCCGACTCACGATCCTCAAAGAATCAGGATCATGTTCGAAAATTCAGATTTGATCGTGACGGCCTGGGACGAAAGCAAACTTGCGGGTGTTGCTCGCACAATCACAGATTGGGTGTGGTGCAGTTATCTGGCTGATCTCGCCGTTAGTCCCGCGTATAAGAGATCAGGCATTGGCAGAAAGCTCATCGCGCTTACCAGGAAAAAAATTGGCGAGCAATCGATGATCCTGCTGCTGTCGGTCCCAACGGCCATGGGGTATTACCCTAAAGTAGGTTTTGCAAAAGAGGACAGGGCTTTCATCATTCATCGAACAAAGTAATCGACTGAGTCTACTTGCGTTGACGGGATCCTTCGCGTCAACTGGCCCTGCAGAATTTCGGTAACTGGGTCTTGCCATAAAGGGCAGGTGCTTGCCAGATTCAGCGCCGTTGTTGTGTTATGAAAACCCTCAAACCGATTCTATATGCGGGCGCGCTTGTCGGCGTACTCGACATCACGGCGGCGTGCATCAATTCACGCATTGCCTACGGCTTCCCGCCTGCGCGCGTACTGAAAGGCGTCGCGGGCGGCGTGCTGGGTCGGGCCGCCCTTGAAGGCGGATTTGCGACCGCAGCGCTGGGCCTCATGATGCATTTCACGATGGCGCTGACCGTGGCGACGATTTTCTACGCGCTAAGCCGGAGGTTTCCCTTGCCCCGGAAGCTTTGGGCAGTCGTGGCGGTGGGATTGTTTTATGGAGCAGCGGTTTTTGTGGTCAACAACTTCGCTACAGCACCGTTCTTGTCGTGGATTCGAAGTCTCTATTTGCATACGCCTATTCTGTTAAAACCCCCGATGGGCTCGTCGCAGCTAATCATTCACTTGTTCTGCGTGGGCCTGCCCATTGCGCTGGTAATGCATCGTTTCGCTCCAGCGGCAGCGCGCACTGCTCGCTAAAAAGTAGCACTTCGCCCAGGAACGCCCTGCCCCTCTGTATCCAAAGTGGCCTTGTCGAATCACGCCGACTGGACATTGTAAAGAAGACCGCGATCAAGATCTTGGCTGGAGCATTCGTTGCAGCCATGAATCCGAAGACAGTTGGTTTGATTGTAGCCGAACAGATCGCTGCCTCTGATCTGATGGGTGCAGCTGAAGTTTTTTCGCGAGCGAAAATTCGAAGGATCGACCAGCGGGAAGGAAGCGAATCCTGTTGTTACCGGGTGATGACCATTGGTGTCAACGCAGACCCATGCGTGACGGAATGCGGTATCGTTATAAGTCCAGATGTGAATATCGAACAGGCGCCGCCGCTCGATACCGTGCTTGTTTGCAGTTGCAGCGGAAGCCATGGTGAAAAACTCAGCAGGAAGCTCATCAAATGGCTAAAGGAACGGACACCGAATACACGACGCATTGCAGCTCTTGGAAGAGGTATCTACGCGCTTGCATCAGCCGGGCTTCTAGATGGACGTCAGGCAGTGATCCATTGGCGATTTGCAAAAGATGTTGCTTCGCGATTTCCCAAACTCCGCGTTAATCCCAACAATCTCTTTGTTAAAGACGGCCCTTTCTACACTTGTGCAGGTGGGGCCTCAGCCGTCGATTTTGCGCTTGCTTTGGTTGAGGAAGATTACGGCCGTCATGTCGCGTTGGCCTTGGCGCGCGAATTGATTGTTCACGTTAAAAGGTCGGGTGAACACGAACAGTACTCTGACGCCCTGAAGTTTCAGATCCAAGCGTCTGATCGGTTTGCTGACCTTCCCGCGTGGATCTTCTCTCATCTTAGCGACGATCTTTCCATAGACGCTCTCGCTCAAAGAGCGGCCATGTCCCGCCGTAACTTCACTCGTTTATTCCACGAAGCCTTTGGTAAAACCCCTGCTCAGTTTGTCGCGGAAGCGCGCATCGCGGAAGCGCAGCAAAGATTGCTAGTTCCTCGCAATAGCATTGAGAGCATTGCTCAATCTCTTGGATTTCGAAGCGCGGATGTTTTCAGTGTGGCTTTCGAGCGGTTCACGGGCGTTCGACCGCGGATTTACCGCGCCCTGAGGCGAGTTCCCAAAAGCGGTAACAGTTCGGCAAACGTTGCCCCTCAAAAATCTGCTGGGCGCGCAAGGTCGACTGTCTTGCGCGCTGCATAAAGGTCTGTCATAAATCCGCAGCGCCCGTGGCCGCGGCCAAGCGTGTTCGCTCACGGCGAGCGTCGCATGTGTTGCGCGGAGCAAACAATGCCGGCAGAGCAACTCGAGCCGGCTTCACCCAGCTACGTCGAGGCAACCACAGGTAGGCGGCTATAACATTGATAAGATCCGCCGTGGCTTCAGTTGTATTGAGGCATCCTCGACGTCTGCTCGACGCGCGATGACAAAGAGGCAGCCCGAACGGGCTGCCTCTTTGCTAACCTAACTAACGGAGAAAGTTTAGAACCTTTTCTTTAGCCCGACGTACCAGAAGCGACCCTTAATGGTCGTTAGTGACTCGTCGTAGCCGTTTTCAAAGTTGCCGGCCACGAATGGTGGGTCTTCGTCAGTCACGTTCTGCATACCAAGCGTAACCGTGGTATTGTTGAGCCACCATTTCCAGTTGCTGCAGCCGTACTCAGCCGTGGATACTGGGACGACATTTTTTTCCTTGCCATCCTTCATCCTCACGTTCTTGCCCCCATCCTTGGCAAAGCCAGGAACCTCGGCCGGCGCAGGCGCCGGGAAGTTAAACGTATAATTCAGGAGCAGGTCGAGCGTGACCCACGTATCCACTTTCCGCGCATGTGCACCGTCCTCGCCAGTGGTAGGATCAGTTCTCGGCGTTTGCGGCTTGGGTGTTCCACCGTCGTAAGTTCCGACTAGATCGAGATTGTCGTCTTCATACTGGCCGATCCAGTGCACAACTGCTCCAACATCCAGGCCGCCCAACCACGTGTCAGCCGGGCCATCGTAGAAGATACTGAAGTTGGCCCGATTTCTCGGCAGCGAACTGGTCAAAGTGAATGACGTAGGCAGGAATTGACCAGCGATACCGAACATTTTCGTGCCCGGAGCCGGTTGAAGCTCAGCACGTGAGAGCCAGGTGCCGTTCACTGTAGTAGTCAGTCTCCCCAAATCTCCGTGGCCGAAGATCGTTGAATCCAAGATATAGATCGCTTCGTAGTCGAGACCTTCGAAAATCGCACCGGACAGGTTTTGGTTCGGGTCGATCACCAGTGTGACGGCGCCAGTATTTGGGTCGCGGGTTACGAGGCTTGCGAACGGTTCACGATTGCTGTTCGAGATAATAAACTGCGCGCCGAGGAGCGCTACGATGTCGCGCATGTCGATATGCCACCAATCCGCGCTCAAGGTCAGACCCTTGAGCCATTTCGGGCTGTACACGGCCCCGTAGGTCCATTCATAGGCCACTTCCGGATGCAGGAATGGGTTTCCGCTTTGGCGTTCCTCAACTTGCGGCTCCGTAGCAGTGGAAAACGGATCCACAACCAGCGGGAAGGCTTGCTGGCCAGCCGGAGAAAGCTCACGGACTGTCGGCGCGTGAAACGCTTCAGTGTAACTGCCACGCAGGGTCAGCGCGCCGATATACTTGGGATCAAGCGGCTGCCAGCGTACAGATACTTTTGGCTTCTGCGCATCGTACGTACTGTGCGCAGCTGGGAAGTTGGTACTTAGTACCGGGGAAGTATTCTGGCTGTACCATTCCTCGCGCTCGGCAAAGTCAACCTCGAAACTATAGAAGCCAGGGAAGTTCCATGTGGGACTGGTGATGGGTACCCGCACTTCTTCGTAGAGCGACCAAACATCCCGGTTCACCCTTGAGCCCTCCGAGTCGACAGAACCGATTGTTGAGAACGTTGTGTTCAGTGAATCCGGCTTGCGGTCCCA
>JBKPLM010000060.1:0-9805 GCA_046731655.1 Verrucomicrobiota bacterium
CAGGAAAAGATTGTCCGCAACAAGCCTCGGTGCAGGAAGTAGCCGAGGCCACTGTGCGCTGCATGAAGCGCGTCGTTCCCGCTGCTGTCCCCGGTCTTGTTTTTCTCTCCGGCGGGCAGACGGACCAACAAGCCACTGAGCATCTCAACGCTATGAATCAGCTACCTGATCTGCCCTGGCAATTGAGCTTTTCCTATGGGCGCGCATTGCAAGCCCCGGTCCTGAAAGCATGGAAAGGCGAACAGGCGAATATGGCCAAGGCACAAGAGGCATTCCATCACCGCGCCTGGTGCAACAGCAAAGCGCGCTTCGGCAAATACACCGAAGACATGGAGAGCGCGAAGGCCGCGTAAGACGCGGGGAAACGGTGCAACGGGGAACCGGCGACACGGCCGGCTCGCCGGTTCACTGACTTTCCCGTTTCGTCGTTCCTTCGTCATTCGACATTCGGGTTTCGTCATTTTATAGAAGTCCTGAAGCGGTCCGCTCTCGGGAATCCCCAAAACGACATCCTGATCAACTCCTGCAAGCGTCTGCAATGATCTACACCTGCCCCATGCATCCGGAGATCGATCAGGATCATCCGGGAGCGTGCCCGAAATGCGGGATGACGCTGGAACCGAAGAACATCGGGGGCGAGGAACACGAGCACGGCGAGACACGAGAGTTATCACTAAAATTCTGGATCGCGCTGCTTCTTACGATCCCAGTTTTACTCCTGGCGATGGGTCATGCCATTCCCGGCTTGGAGATCGATTCAATCATTCCGAAGCAAATCGGAAAATGGATCGAGTTTGCCCTAACAACACCAGTGGTCCTTTGGGCTGGCGGGTTTTTCTTCACCCGCGCGTGGCAGTCGATCGTTAATCGCAGCCTCAACATGTTCACACTCATCGCTGTGGGTGTTGGCGCGGCCTATTTTTACAGCGCTGTTGCCGTAATCGTTCCCGGGATCTTCCCCGTTTCCTTTCGGCGCCACGGAGAAGTCGAACTTTATTTTGAAGCAGCGGCGGTGATTACGACTTTGATCCTGCTCGGGCAACTGATCGAGGCCAAAGCGCGAAGCCGAACCGGGCATGCGATCAAAGCACTTCTCGGCCTTGCAGCGAAAACTGCACACCGAGTTCGCGATGGCCAGGAAGAGGAGATTGCGGCGGACGAAATTCAGAAAGGCGACGTGCTTCGCGTACGGCCGGGCGAGAAAGTGCCAATCGACGGTGTGATTGTCGATGGGAAAAGCAACGTCGACGAATCGATGATCACGGGTGAACCAATGCCGGTGGCCAAACAGGCGGGTGAGAAAGTGATTGGCGCAACCGTGAATCAAACAGGCTCATTTTTGATACGCGCAGAACGCATCGGATCAGAGACGATTCTCGCACAGATCGTGCAGATGGTGGCCGACGCACAGCGCAGCCGCGCCCCTATTCAGAAACTCGCCGACACAGTGTCTGGCTATTTTGTTCCAGCAGTAATCGGCGTTGCGATCATTACGTTTGTTGTTTGGTCGATCGTCGGACCTGCGCCGGCGATGGCTTATGCGCTGGTGAACGCCGTCTCTGTCCTGATTATTGCTTGTCCGTGCGCGCTCGGACTGGCCACGCCGATGTCGATCATGGTCGGTGTCGGACGTGCCGCCCAAGCCGGAATTCTGGTAAAAAACGCGCAGGCCATCGAGGTCACTGAAAAAGTCACGCAGCTAGTCACCGACAAAACGGGTACGCTCACAGCTGGTAAACCTGAGGTGGTTAGCCGGATCGCTGCGAACACCGTAAGCGAACGCGATCTTCTACAGATTGCGGCATCGGTCGAATCCCAGAGCGAGCATCCGCTTGCGCGGGCAATCGTAGAAAGCACGACGACGGAAAAAATCGAGCTGCGCAACGTAATCGATTTTCAGTCTACTACTGGTGGCGGGGTGTCCGGCAAAGTTGACGGTAAAACAATCCTCATCGGCAAAGAAAAATTTCTTGCCGATTCGAATGTCAGATTCTCAGAAGAGCTAACGAAGGAAGCCCATCGTTTACAGGCAAAAGCGCAAACTACGGTCTGGATCGCGGTAAACGGAGATGCAGTCGGAGTTCTCGGCATCGCAGATCCGATCAAGCCAACAACCAGGGAGGCCGTGCGCCAGCTTCATGCAATGGGTCTGACAATCATCATGTGCACAGGCGATAATCAGCGAACGGCTGAATCTGTTGCGCATGAGTTGGGCATCGATGAATTCAAGGCTGAAGTAATGCCAGATGAAAAGATCGAAATCGTTAAAGATCTTAAATCCAAAAGCGCGATTGTTGCCATGGCTGGGGACGGGATTAACGACGCGCCCGCGCTTGCAGCGGCGGATGTCGGAATAGCGATGGGAACGGGGACCGACGTGGCGATTGAGAGCGCCGGCATTACGCTGGTGAAAGGCGACCTGATGGGAATCGTTAGAGCCATCCACATCAGTCGCGCTGTGATGCGAAATATCCGTCAAAATTTATTTTTCGCGTTTATCTACAACGCGCTAGGCGTGCCCATTGCCGCAGGGGTGCTTTACCCATTCTTCGGGCTGCTTCTGAGTCCGATGATCGCCGGCGCTGCCATGAGCTTCAGCTCGGTTTCTGTTATCGTAAACGCGCTTCGCTTGCGATCGATTAAATTGTAAACGTGGCAAGCGATGCGCTTGCCCTACAGCAATTCGTCCGGCAGTTTGTGCCACAGATGCCAACGACATTTTTCATTACCACGGCAATCGATTACACCAATTCGCCGCCGCACATCGGGCACGCTTACGAAAAAGTGCTGGCCGATGTGATCGCACGCTATCATCGACTCAAAGGGAACAAGGTCTTTTTCCTAACTGGCGTCGATCAGCACGGTCAGAAGGTGCAGCAATCCGCTGCGAAAGCCGGCGTCCCTCCAGCCGAATTCGTGAAAGAGATCACGCAGAAGTTTGTCGATCTTTGGGAAAAGCTCGATGTGAAATATGACGAGTGGGCGGAAACAACGAGCGACCGGCACAAGAAAGTCGTTCAGGGAATTCTGCAATGCCTGTTCGGTGCCGGCCAAATCTATAAGGACAAACAAGCCGGTTACTACTCAATCCGTCAGGAACAATTCCTTACTGACAAAGAACGTGGACCTGATGGCGAATTTGGCCCCGAGTGGGGGCAAATCGAATTCCGGGAGGAAGAAAATTATTATTTCAACCTAAGCGATCACAAAAAGTGGTTGCTCCATTATCTCGGCAAACGAGGCGACGCAGTCATCCCCGATTTTCGTCAGACAGAATTGCGAAATGCGGTTGAGAAACTCAGCGGCGATCTTTGCATTTCGCGTCCGAAATCGCGGCTCGATTGGGGAATCGAACTGCCATTCGACAAGGATTTCGTCAATTACGTCTGGTTTGACGCGCTAACAAACTACATCAGCTTCGCCGGTTACGATCCGAGTCTCTCAACTTTCGACTCTCAACCCTCAACTTTCCGCGACAAATGGCCGGCGCTGCAAATCATCGGTAAGGACATTCTTGTTCCGGCGCACGGCATTTACTGGCTGATCATGTTGCATGCGATCGGCTTTCCTGACGAAGCGATGCCGCAACTGCTCGTTCACGGTTGGTGGAATCTCGGCGGCGCAAAGATGAGCAAAAGCGCAGGGAACGTTATCGATCCACTGCTGCTTGCGGATGAGTACGGCGCCGAGGCGTTGCGCTACTATCTAATGAGCGACATCGTCACTGGTAAAGACGCCGACTTTTCCGAAGAGCGTCTAATCGAACGTTACAATGCCGATCTCGCTAACTCGTTAGGCAATCTGCTTAACCGAACACTGAACATGGTGCATCGATACCGCGACGGCCTCGTAACAAAAACCGGAGGCGAATCGCCGTTGGCTGGGCAGGCTGCTGATTTGTTGCGTGAATATGACCGCGCGTTCGAACGATTTGAAGTGCACGCCGCCATCAGTCGCGTAATGGAATTCGCTGCCATCTGCAACACGTACATCGAAAGGAGCGCGCCATGGAAACTCGCGAAAGATCCTGAACGTTCCGATGCGCTCGACCATGTTTTATTTGTGCTTGCTGAGGCGCTGCGGATTGTTGGCGTCCTGATCTCGCCCGTTTTACCGACCGCCTCACGCGAGGTTTTTTATCAGCTCAACGTCGGCGGTGAATACAAATTGTCCGATGCGAGTTGGGGCGGTTTGCCAGACAAACATCGGCTTGGCAAACCAGCGCCGTTGTTTCCGCGGATTGAAACCGCAGGTTCTGGGTAGCGCACTCGTCTCGCGTGTAGATTTCGGCGTCGCGCCGAAACGATCTTTCTCACGGGCTAACGCATAGGAGAAGGTCGCGATGGTGAGACACCATCGGCAGACGCGCGAGACGCATGCGCTATCCAAATCGGCGCGCCCGGCGGTCGCGCCCTACCTACTGTACGCATTCTTCGAAAGCAGCGGGCTCACCGCGCAGATGCGCGAGCACTTCGCCAGCGAAGTGGAGCGAACCGGTGATTAGAATTGGGTTCGGTTTAGCGCGTGCAAGAGCTAGCGCCTCAGCGACGGATGAAGTGATGGAGTAGGGGAGTGGTGGAGTAATGTTGGCTAACTCTTTTGATAACGCTTGTGGATCAGTTGCGCGTTCACTTCGAATTTTTGGCAGGACGACGGACTCGCTAATTGGCGCTAGCACTTCGCAGATTGCAGACAAGTTTTTGTCAGCAAGGATTGCAAGAATAAGAGTGGCTCGCCGATCGCCAAAAACCTCCCGCCATGTTTGCGCGATTGATCGTGCTGCGGCGGGGTTATGCGCGCCATCGATGATCGTGCGTTCGTCCCATCTTTGAAAACGCGCAGGCCAATCGATCGAGGCGAGTCCCTGTGCAATCGCTGCGTTATCCACATCGATTGTAGCTGCGTGAAGCGCGGCAATCGCAACAGCTGCATTTTGCTTTTGATGCGATCCGGCGAGTGCAATTGGCGTCTCGTCATACGACTCGGTCGCGAATTGTATCGGCGCTTCGCACTTGGCTGCACGCGCGCGAATCACTTCCTCGGGTTCTGGTCGCTGCGGCGCGCAAACAACTGGAATTCTTGGTTTGATAATTCCAGCTTTTTCAGTCGCGATTTCGGAAAGCGTTTTGCCCAGCCATTTTTCGTGATCGAAATCGATGGGCGTTATCACGGAGACATTCGACTGAATGGCATTGGTAGCATCGAGCCGGCCACCGAGACCGGTTTCCAGAATAACGATCTCGACGTTCGTGTCCGAGAAATGCTTTAGAGCAAGCGCAGTCACAACTTCGAAAAATGTCGGATGTGGGTCCCAGTTTGCGACAAGATTGCGGATAGTCGTTAGGCCATTTGCCACCGCATCTTCAGAAATCATATCGCCATTCACACGAATGCGTTCGCGAAACGTGACGAGGTGAGGGGACGTAAAAAGGCCGGTGCGATATCCTTGTGCATGGCAAATTGAATCAATCATCGCGCAAACGGACCCTTTGCCATTTGTTCCCGCGACGTGAATGACCTTCCAAGGAGCGGCGGCTTCCAAGCCACCAGGGGCGATCTGGAGATCGCCCCTCCTTGAAAGTTCATCGAGCAGACGTTCGATGTTCTCCAGGCCGAGCTTGATTCCGAAGCGCTGGAGCCCATAGAGCCAGGCTAGCGCCTCGCGATAATTGATCGCCCCGTCTCCCGACGCGCCGACCCTCACGGGCTTGCCCGTCCATCTCGCTCGGCTCCCGCCGGCTCGATTCACGGCGCGACAGTGAAATAATTGAGCAATCGGCTGATCTGCTCGCGCATTTTTTTGCGGTGCACAATCATGTCGATCAACCCGTGCTCCTCGAGAAATTCGGCAGTCTGAAATCTCTCGGGCAAGTCCTGGTGCGTGGTTTCCCTGATGACGCGTGGACCGGCGAAGCCGATCATGCTTCTGGGTTCCGCCATGATGACATCGCCCAGCGACGCGAAGCTCGCCATCACACCCGCTGTGGTCGGATTTGTCAGGACGGAAATGTAAGGAAGCTTCGCTTCCGCATGACGCGCGAGTGCGCCGCTTGTCTTAGCCATCTGCATCAAGCTTAACATTCCTTCGTACATGCGAGCTCCGCCGGAAGCGGCAACGATGATCACGGGGCATCGCTCGGCGGTTCCATATTCAATTGTGCGTGTGATCCTCTCGCCAACTACCGAACCCATGGTTGCCGCTAGAAAGCCGAAATCCATCACCGCGATGGCGACCTTATGGCCGTCGAGAATTCCGCGACCGCTGATTACAGCATCAAGAAGACCTGTGGTTTCCTGATATTTCTTGAGCCGGTCTTTGTAGTTGGCCATTCCCTGGAAACGCAAGACGTCCACTGACTTCAAGCCAGCATCCATTTCTACAAAAGAATCCGCATCGAGGAGATTTTGAATTCGTTCCTTGGCTGGTTGTGCAAAATGATAGTCGCAGCGCGGACAGACTCGCTGGTTTTGCGAGAGCTCGATTTCCGGCACGACTTCCGAACAGCCTGGGCATTTTTGAAAAAGACCGCGCGGAATCTCCTTCTTTTTCCCGCCTTCTGCCTTAATTGCCGGTTTTTTGAAAATCGCCATTGCAGTTTATGCGCGCGCCGCCGTGGCCGTGTAAACAGAGATTACCCCCGCGCGTTTCAAGATGCGTGCGCACTCACTGAGGGTAGAACCCGTTGTAAGAACATCATCGATTAGCAGCACATGTAAGCCTCGCACGTCCGCGTTCTTTCGTAAACGAAACGCGTTATGCAAATTTTCCATTCGCTCGGCACGATCGAGCGCGGTTTGTGTAGTCGTGTATCGAATGCGCTTTAGAACCGGCTTGCACGGAATCGATATCCGCGCGCTTAACAATTCAGCAAGCAGGCTTGCCTGGTTGAAGCCGCGTTCCCGTTGGCGAGTGGGATGCAGTGGTACAGGCACAATTATGTCGAACTTGCGTCCTCGGAGACGCTCATCGTCAAGCGCTGCGCAAAGCCAACGTGCCACGAGATGTCGCAAGTGAACCTGACGCCTGTACTTAAAATCGTGAATGATTTGGCGAACAATACCGCGGCCGCGGTACGCGGCCACTGCCGCATCAAAGTAAATTGCGCGATGGGCGCAGTTAGCACATGTGAACGCGGTCGCAATAGCCCCCTCGAAAGGCTCGGAGCATTGCTGACAAAACGGCGCAACGATACGCATGGCCTTTGCTTCGCATTGCGAGCAGAGATATTCGCCGGCCCGAGTCTTGCCGCTGCAAAGCGTGCATACCGGCGGGTAAAGAAGCGACGCGGCCGCTTCGAATAATTCAAACTTGCGAAGCGCGATCATATTTCACCCAGATGTGCATTATTACCCAGGTGAGGGCTGCTAGACCAAGCGGGATAATTCCTACCAGCATGTTCTTTCCTATCCAGGGAAAGGCGAGCGTTTGCTGACGCGCCAGCCGGCTAAAAGCGCCGCTGCCGAAGATCCACCCGGCATGCAGTCCAATTGATAACCACAACGAACGAGTAAGCACGCGCGCATCAGCGAGGATCCAGCCGATGAAAAATAATGTTGCCAGCGCTGAAGCCACCATCATCGGATCACCAATTCCATCAAGTGCATGGGCAATCGAACTGAAGCCGGAAGTCCATGTTACTATCTCGGATGTCCGCTCCGGAGCCTTTAGAAAATGCACTGCTGCAAAAATTACTGAAACGGCAAAGATCGCTATGTACTTTCGGCCGGCTCTGAGTAAGAGGCCTAAAACGATCCCGCGAAAAAAAGTCTCTTCAATGAACGGAACCGTGATTGATGCGAGGACCATTTTGCCAAACCGAGGCCAGGCAAAGCTGTGCCGAAACGCATAAATGTGAAGTGCGATGAGTAGAACGCCGCAAAAGAGCAGGGGAACCACCGAGATAACAGCGCCTGCGCAGAGATCGCGGACCCAGCGCGAATTAGGTGCGAGCCCCAGATCAGCCAGGCATCGCACGCGGCTTACTCGTAGCAACGGCCAGAGCAAGACCACGGCGGCAACCAGAAGGGCGCGATGAAAGAATGTTTCGAAATCGTACTTTGCCAGAAAAGGAAATATGCCGTGCGCTGCAAGCGACTGAGCAGACCAAAAAAGAATTGGCGCAAGGATCGCCCCGATGACAACCGTCGCAATAAAATATGCCGCCAATTTAGCTACGTCTTTCAAAGCCGCTAATGTAAGGTTTCACTGCAATGCCGATTCAACACATATGGACGGACAGAAATCAAGATGGCAGAAAGCGCGAAGTGCGCGCGACGAAGTTTGGGGGCGCATGGCGGTTTCAGGCGAAAATAGCCGGCGATCTTGACTGGACCTACTATGATCGTCCGTTGCTCGAGGATTTGCTCACATTGAAAGAAATCCTGGTGCGAAAATATCAACGGCGACGCGCTTCAATCGAGGACGTTGCCTCAATCGAGAAGCTAATCCAAGAACAGCGTGTCTATGAATGACACCTTAATTGCCTGGGACCCGCCTTCGCCGAGGCTACGGCGTGGTTTTGCAGTGCCGAAGCTCAACGGGAAGTGAGGCTCCATGATTGAGTGGAACACAGACCAGTTAATTGCTTGGGACAAGCGATTCGTCTGGCATCCGTTTACTGATATGCCCGAGTGGTGCGCTCCGGAGCACGAGCCGCTGGTTTTGGTCGAAGGGCACGGGGCAATGCTGCGTGACAGCAAGGGTTGCGAATACATCGATGGGAATTCATCCATCTGGACGAACATTCACGGACACAATCACCCGCACATTAATGCGGCAATCCGTCGTCAACTCGATCGCGTCGCGCACACTTCATTCCTCGGCTTTACGAACCCGGCAGCCATCGAACTCGCGCAAGCGATTGTTGGACTTTTCCCAGATGATCCCTTGAGCAGAGTCTTTTTCTCCGACGATGGCTCAACGGGAATCGAAGTCGCTTTGAGAATTGCCGATCAGTATTGGCGGCTGCGACACTCGAGGAGGCATCAGTTTATTGCCTTTCAGAACAGCTATCACGGCGATACAGCCGGAGCGGCGAGCCTGGGCGCGGCGGCCATGTTCCAAATTGGCTCTACCCGGTGGAACTTTCCGGCCATACAGGTTCCAAATATCAAAGCGTTGGAAGCCCTTGCGCCAGCCGAGATAGCGAAGACTGCCGCCGTTGTGATCGAGCCGCTTGTCCAGGGAGCGGCAGGCATGCGTCTCTGGCCCGCTGGCACGCTCAAAGCAGTCCGCGACTGGTGCAGACGGTCCGATACCCTGTTGATTATTGATGAAGTCATGACCGGATTTGGCAGAACTGGTCGGATGTTTGCATCGGAACAGGAGGGAGTGATTCCAGACATGATGGTGATGGCTAAAGGATTGAGTGGAGGATATCTTCCTCTAGCTATTACTTTGATATCGGAAAAACTATTTTTGGCTTTTGATGGCTCGGTAGCGGAAGGTAAAGCTCTTGCCTACGGGCACAGCTATACTGGAAATGCCCTTGCCTGCGCGGCGGCCAAGGCAAGCCTGGAGATTTTCGAAAACGAACGTGTCTTGGAAACTTTACAACCGAAAATCGGACACTTGAGGTCGGGGCTCGGCGATCTGGAGAAACTCACGGGTGTAAAGGAAGTGCGACAGTGTGGTTTTATTGCTGGAATTGAGATTGAGGAATCGCCGAACGCCCTGCGGCCCAGCTTGGCAGCAACGGTTTGTATCGAGGCGCGTCGTCACGGTCTGCTGACCAGACCGTTGGGGAATGTGATCGTTCTGATGCCGCCCTTATGCATCACGGCCGATCAGTTAACTAAAGCCGTA
>JBKPLM010000061.1:0-23949 GCA_046731655.1 Verrucomicrobiota bacterium
CCGACGGCCGGTGCGGCAGCCCCAAACTCGCCTCAAGCCGCATCTGCGGATCTTCAACAGACCCAAGTATCGAGTGGGCAACCGGAAGCCGCCGCAACGCCGGACGCTATTGCGGCCGCGTCCCCGAGCGCGTTTCCGGAAAACTCCACTGAGAGCGCGATTGCTGCGGCATCTCCAAAAGGCTCCGAGGTTGCGCAACAGGTGACTACCGACCAGTCGAGTTCGCGCAGTAAAAAGAAACGCGTTGCTTCAACATCGTCGCCTCGTCAAGGTTCGATGCGCGTGCGAATGCTTGGAATTACGTCCGACGGAAGGCTGATTTATCGTTTGCCCTCGGGGCACACCAGAATCGTCGCGCCCGACTCGGGCGAAAATCAATTCGCTCCACGCAGGCATCGTCGCGTTCCCATCCAGCGCGATGAGATGTTCGCTCCTCCCGCTCAATTTGAGCCGGATTATCCTCCCTACGATTAACCCTCCCAGGGCGGCATGCGCGCGAGACGCAGAGACACAACGGCTCCTGCTTTAAGATCTTATCTGGGAACCTCTCAAAAAAACTCGAAAAAAAAAGCTTGCCTAGCGGCGCGATTCCCGGCATAACCTCGCCTTCGTGGGGAAACGACCTGCCCTCTGGGCATTCGCAACTGCATCGCTTCTTGTCATTTCCAGCGCAGCGCTCCGCGCGCAGGCATTGGCTCCTTCGTCGTTGGACCTAGCGGGTCACGATCAGAAGAATGCGGATGATATGGTTCAGGTGATCACGCAGAAGTCGGCACCGAGTACCACCGATAAGCCGGTAAAAGCGATCACGAAAAAGCGAGCGCCCGCGACTTCAAGGAAGCCGACACAACCGGTCAAAGAAGAGCCAGCGCAAGCGATCGTCAAGGAGCCGACGCAAGCGATGACGAAAAAGCCGGCGAGTGCGATCACGCAAAAGCCTTCGCAAGCAATCGCCAAAGAGTCAGGGCGAACTTTTGCGATAGAGCCAGTGCGACCGATGGGTCAACAATCCGTAAACCATACAACACAACCCTATTCGCGGTTTAGCTTCAAGACCTCCGGGGGCAAAAAGGAATCCGTTCCGGTCATCACGCAGTATTATCCCAACCAGATCGTTTACCCGTATGGCAAGATCGATCGGCACATCGACGGCAGATTGATGCAAGCTGCGACCATCGCGCAGGAACGCGCCCATGCGCATTCGCGGTCGCGATGCTGGCATTACGTAAAAGATGCATTGCTTGCGTCCGGCGTTATCGAGTCCCGGCCAAAAACCGAACTCGCCAGAGATGCCGCAACGGAGCTTGTCAGCAACTATGGATTCAAGAGACTTCCGGTGTCAGATCCGTTCTCCGCGCCGGTCGGTTCAGTTCTAGTGTATGGTACCGCCCGCAGCGTCGGCCATGTCGAGCTTCGCACGCGGGAGGGTTTTGTTAGCGATTTCCGCTCGAAAACGCCGTCGCGCCGTCCTCTGCTAGGCGTTTACGCCAAGTTGTAATCTTCTCGGCGTCTTCTCGTGCTGGGAGAAGCGATCCGACCATTTTCCTGCCTGATCACAGGTCGGATGGTTCTGCGTGAGATCCGGGCCGGACAATTTGAAGCGTCATAAAGTGTGGATGCGCGCTCGCCCACGCCATCGCTTCCTGCTTTGTTTCAAAAAATCGGTCGACCACGATGGCCTTGAGTTGGCTCGCAGTTCGTCCACAGAGACGAGCGGCCTTGCGGCTAATGACCGCCGGTCCGGTATCGACCGCTGTGCAGGTGCGATCTGGGAAGACAACTTTACTGCCGTACGGAATTCGCTTTGGATCGACGGCGCAATGTCCGGAGCGTAATCGTTGGCCAGTACTGGCGTATTTATGGCCCTCGCCTGCCCAGTAACTGGTAACGCGGGCAAGAACCGACTCCTCGCGCGCGAAAGCGGCCGATGCCAACGATGAGAAAAATATGACTGTATAAAATAGCTTCATGGTGTTTCAGCGTTGCTCCGATATTGTCGAGTCTCGGGTGGAGCAAGCCATTCTCGATACCGAAAGCCGCAGGAATGCAGCTGTTAACGTCGGATTCGGAACAGCCCCGGCGCGCTAACCCTTGGGGGACGCGCGGACTTCTGACAACGACTCGCCGCGGCGAGCCGGCCCCTCTATAGAGGAATTGGGAGACTTGTCAAACGATCAGGGCGAGAAAAGTAAACCCGCGCGACTTGAGTAATTCCCGACGTTGCGTCGACGGTTTCGGCGAAGAAATGGTGAAGGCGTGACAGCGCCGCGGGCGGATTATAGCATGGGCAAAATGGAAGCGGGAGATTGGATATCACTGAGCGATCAGGAACTTCTTGAACGCCGGATCTCCGCTCTTGGCTTGCGCCTTGAGGGAACGCCGCTCGAACCGTTGATCCAACAACTTTACGCAGAGCTGACAGCGCATGGGTTATTGTTTCATCCGCCCTGTCACGTGGGCGACGAGTGGTTTGTGCCAATCGGCATCCCTGCGATTTTTATTCCGTTTTTTCTCGTGCATGATCGGTTGCGGACCTTGGAGCGGACGATGATGCTCGAGGTCGAGGGAGGGACCCCCGAGTGGTTCATGAAGTTAATGCGACATGAAGCGGGTCACGCTTACATGTACGCGTACCGACTCACTCGGAAGAAGAAATGGCAGGAGCTCTTTGGGCAAACTTCACGTGAGGAAACGCCGGATACCTACCGACCGCGACCTTTCAGTCGCGGTTATGTTATGCATCTCGAAGACTGGTACGCGCAGAGTCATCCGGACGAAGATTTTGCAGAGACCTTCGCGGTCTGGCTTACGCCCGGGCTCGATTGGCGCAAGCGTTACGCGCGCTGGAGGGCGCTCCAAAAACTGGAATACGTCGATGAGTTAATGCGCTTGTTGACGGGCAAGCCACCAGTTCACGCGCCCGAGTACCGCGTCGCCGATTACGATTGCCTGAACGTCAAACTCAAGACCTATTACGCGCGCAAACGAAAGCTCTACGAAGATACGTATCCGGATTTCTACGACGCCGATCTGCGGCAGCTTTTCGCGGCCCCGGCGGGAATCAAAGCGAGCGTGTATCTGCAGCGACGTCGGCGACGATTATTGAACGCGGTTTGCCAATGGACGAATGAGAAAAAGTTCCGGGTGAACCAGCTCCTTGCCCGGCTGACGCGCCGCTGCGACCAGCTGGGGCTTCATGTGCTCAATGACGACCCGCAACAGGATTTTCGCGTCTCGGCGTTTATTACGACGCTGGTAATGAATTATCTTTTCACCGGGAGATTCAAGCGGACCAAATAACGTGAAAAAGATCGAATCGGCCGGAAGCGGATGCCACAAATCGTGAAAAAGAAACTCAAAGTTCTGGTGCTTTTCGACGGCACAAGCCCCACAACCGTCGATCAAGATTTTACGAAGGAACTGAAGACGAAGGACTGGAAAACTGAGGCGGACGTCATGGCTGCGCTGGGTGCGCTTGGCCATACGGCGGAGCACCTCGCTATCTACGACGACGTCGATCTTGTGCGGCAAAAACTGGAGTCCTTCGCACCCGACATTCTTTTTAACCTCGTCGAACAATTCCGAAACAATCCTGGTTTCGACCAGAACATCGTTTCGTTTTTCGAAATGCAAGGCCTGCCATTCACAGGCTGCGGTTCGACTGGTCTTACCCTTTGCAAGCACAAAGGCATTTCGAAAAAAATCCTGCATTATCACGGCATCCATGTCCCCCATTTCGTCGTTATTCCAAGGGGCCAGCGCATTGCGCGACCGAAGCAGCTCAAGTTCCCAATCTTGGTAAAACCAGTGAAAGAAGAAGCATCCTATGGGATTTCGCAGGCTTCGTTCGTCGCCAACGATGAACAGTTTCGTGACCGCGTGGCTTTTGTTCACGAAAAGTATAATAGCGATGCGATCGCGGAGGAATATATCGATGGCCGCGAACTCTATGTCAGTCTGATGGGTAGCGTGCGGCTAACCGTCCTTCCCATCCGCGAGCTGGTTTTTCGCGAAGTGTCGCCTAACGAACCAAAGATTGCGACCTTCAAAGCGAAATGGGACGACGAATATCGTAAGCGCTGGGGATTGGAGAATCAGTTCGTCGAAGACCTCGATCCGCAGCTCGTCAGCCATATCGAGGACACGTGCAAACGCATTTATCGTCTGCTCACCATTGACGGCTACGCCCGCATCGACCTTCGGCTGGCGCTAGACAATAAAGTTTATTTCATCGAAGCGAATCCTAACCCTATCCTTGCCAACGACGAGGACTTTGCGCTTTCAGCGGGGAAGGCAGGTCTGCAATACCCGCAGTTGATCGACCGGATCGTGCGACAAGGAATGAATACGGTCCGAGATTAACAGAGGAAAACGTTCAGAGCGGAAGTCTGATCATGGCTTGGCGCCGCGTCATTCGGTCCGCAACGCTTGAAGGGGCTCAACATGCGTGGCGCGGCGTGCCGGGAAAAAACAGGCGAGCAAAGCGGCGGCGGCGAGCATCGTGCCGGATGCGATTAGCGCGAATGGATCGCTCGGACTGACCTGATAAAGGATCTGAGCAAGGAGGCGGCCAGCCGCCAACGAAAGGAGAAGGCCCATAGTCACGGCCAATGCCGTTTGCAGCGCCCCTTGTCGCATGATCAACGCGAAAATGTCGCGGCGATGGGCGCCAAGCGCCATGCGAATGCCGATCTCACGCGTACGACAGGCGACCGCGTAAGCTTTTACGCCATACACACCGACGACGGCAAGGACCAACGCGATGCCACCAAAGACTCCGAAGAGCAACGCACCGAGACGAACGATCCAAAGGCCCACGCTCTTTTCAGTAAGATCGACGAACGGCGTAATGCTCAGGATTGGTAGATCGGGATCGATACTGCGCAATGTCTGGCGCATGGTGGGAATGAACGCAGCAACAGCGTTTCTGTCTTTTGTGGCAAGACGCACATGGAGGTAAACATTGCCATTGTAGCCTTGCGCAAGCGGCACAAACAATCGGCGATTGAGCGTGTCGTTTTGCACGTCGTGGCGATGACTGCTAACGACGCCAACCACGAGCAAGTCGTTAGGCGAGCCATCTTTCGGCGGCTGGGTGTAACGAATGTGCTGCCCGACTGCTTCCGTATTCGGGAAAATCTTCCTGGCCATCTCATCGTCAATGATCGCGACGCGGGGCGCATCTCTGTTTTCGGCTTCGGCTTGGGTGAAATCGCGACCGCGCAAGAGTTTTACGCCGATCGCATCGAAATAACCCGGAGTAGTCGCGGTGTAGAGCGCGCCGGCGCCGGGATCGGGCGCTTTCGGGTCGGTCGGCAACGCCTCACGCGTTGACATGATCCGACGGGTGTTTGTGAAGTTGCCGTAGGGCAACATCGTTCCGAGCGCCGCGGTCTGGACTCCTGGTAAACCGCGCGCCTGTTGCACGGCGGCGAACATCAGGCGGCGCGCTTCAACCGGATCTTTTTTGACTATTGAGAAATCCATCTCGGTAACGAGATCGCCCGTGGCCACAAAACCGGGATTGAGCCCGCTCGCCTTCAGCGCGCCGCGAAAAAATAGTCCGGCGCTGAACAACAGCATGAACGAAAGCGCAATTTGTGCCATGACCGAGATGTGACGAGGCGCAAAGAAGCGGCTGAAACGGCCGACGCGTGCCGGTTCGCCAATTTGCTGCTTGAGGTCGTTCACCAGATCTGCCTTTGTCGCTTTCAGAGCGGGTCCGAGACTGAAAAGAACGGTCGCGAGGAGGCAGAACAGAAATGTGACGGCGAGGACGGTCGCATCCGGCCGCAGTTTCACGACAAAGGAAAAATTCATCGAGCCGAGCAGCCGCGCGAGCGAGTGGAGCAGAAGATCGTTGCACCAAACGCTGACGACGAGCCCGACCAAGCCGCCGCAGATGGCGAGGAGCAAACCTTCGCAGAGCAACTGGCGCACGATTCGCCAACGCGATGCGCCAACTGCGAGACGGAGCGCGATTTCCTTCGAGCGCGCAGTGCCACGGGCGAGTAGCATATTTGCAAGATTCAAGCTGGCGATCAGCAGGACCGCGCCTGCCATTCCCATCAGGAGAGTGCCGATGAGCGTGACCGGGCCGTCGTCTTGCGGCGTCGTGCTAATGCTGAATCGAGACGGTGTCTGAATCTGCAACTCGCGCGCGCCTTCTGCATTGGACGGCTGAATGGCGTTGAATCGCTGAGTGAGTGCCGGCAGACGCGACTTTGCGGTGTCGATCGTGAGACCCGGTTGCAGGCGTGCGGTCAGATTGAGTGCGTAGTTCTTTGGCTCTGCCAGGTCGTGCAAATTCTCGGAATCGGCGAAGGCGGAGCCGAGATGCGAGTGGACGCCGAGCGGCAACCAGACATCCGGCGCGACGAGCGCACTCACCCCGCTAAATCCGTCCGGAGTAATGCCGATGACGGTGTAGGGCTGTCCATTGATCTGGAGATTGCTCCCGACAAGATCGCTGCGACCGCCCATCCGTTTCCAAAATGCGTAGCTCGCCACCACCACCGGCACGTTCGCGTTTGGCCGGCATTCCTCGGTGTTGTAAAACCGGCCCCGCACCGGTTGCACGCCCATGAGCGAGAAAAAATTCTCTGAAGTCAAAAAAGCAAAACTCCGCCGCATCTCGTGATCGCGACCGATTCCGGCGACAGCGAATTCCAATGCGGCAAGATCGACAAACAGATCGCTGCCATTCTCGCGCAGGTCACGATATTCAGTATGCGAGAATTGGCGGTAATCGTGGCTCGCGTTTTGGCGCGCTGTGAAGATGCCTACCACTTCCTCGGCTCGCAGCGGGATCATCGGCCGCAACACCACGCCATTGACGAGGGCGAAAATGGCTGAGTTAACGCCGATGCCCAGTGCTAGAGTCACAATCGCGAGCGAGGTGAATCCGGGCGATTTGCTAAGCTGGCGCACCGCGAATCGAAAATCATTCATCTGGACTGTAACCTCTGGGTATCGCTCTCATTCAGGCAGCCAGTCGGTCCTCAACGACTTGGCCATCAAGCAAATGCACTGCGCGTTCAGCGTGACCGGCGAAACGTTCGTCGTGCGTAACCATGCAGATTGTTGCCCCACCGGCGTGTAGCTCCTTTAGCAGATCCATCACCGCTTCACCGTTTCGCGAGTCCAGGTTTCCGGTTGGTTCATCGGCAAGCAGAATCGCTGGTTTACCGGCAAGCGCCCGGGCAACCGCGACGCGCTGCTGTTGCCCACCGGAGAGCTGACCGGGCAAGTGTTTGGCGCGATGCGCCATGCCAACACGCTCAAGCGCGTCAATGACAGCAGTTTTGCGCTGGCTCGCGCTCAGTCCGCGGTATGTAAGCGGCAGCTCGACGTTTTCATAAACCGTGAGATCGCCGATTAAATTAAAACTCTGGAAAATAAAACCGATCTCGCGATTGCGAATGCGCGCCCGATCAGCAAATGAGAGGCTCGCGACCTCTGTGCCTTTTAGCGCATAACTCCCGGCCGAAGGCGTATCGAGTAGCCCCAGGATCGACAACAACGTCGTCTTGCCGCAGCCTGAAGGGCCGGCAATGGAAACATATTCGCCGTCGTAAATGTCGAGATGAACTCCGGAAACCGCGTGTGTCTCCACCTCGTCGGTAACGAAAATCTTTCTGACATCGGTGAGCTGAATCAAAGGAGTCGATCCGTTTCGAGCTGACGTTTGCATCGGCTGATTTGGAATGAATGAAGTTGTACTCATCTGGTGCGTGGTCGGCTTTTTGGAATGAGATGCGTCCGGGGCCACACGTGGATTCAAAAAATTTTATATCGCCGTTGCGACAACGAGTACAAGCCACGACCCGCAGCGATCTTGAGTCCTTGCGCCGAATTCAAATCCGCGATTCCAGGCGGGGAAAACGGGTTCGGCCTACCGCAATTGATCGGCCGGATCGTGCGGCAGGACCGTTCGCGATTAACTCAAAAGCGTCACAGCCACTTCTTTACGCGCGGCCAGAATTCTTGCACGTTCGCTTTCAGGTCGTGGCAGAGATAAACATGCGTTCGTCGCTCGAAAGGCATTGCCCACGGACTGCTCACGATTTGACCCAAATCTTCGACTGAGGCGAAGTGCTCGCGCGCACCGTCGTCACGCGTGTCGAGCACCAAAGCAACTTCGCCAGTCCAATCCCGCGGGCCCCAAAGAAAATAATTCTGATGCCCGGAAATCGCCGTTGGCAGCCCAAACTTGGGACCAAAGAAATCAATCGCTCCAGCCTCGCCGTAGTTTTGGCAGAAGATGACGGCACGTTTTTCGTCCTCGGGGCGCAGGTGATGATAAACGTGCGCGACCGACGCGACCATTTCTTGCCAGCCAAATTGGTCGGCGAAAATCTGCGGCAGCGGAGCGGTGTGCGATGTTTCAGTGGGCGGCAGCTGTAGGCCGATGGCTCGCATGTACGCGACGAGTTTACCGGGCGGCAAAATCGGCACCACCAATGGCGCAAATAGCGCCCCGGTCGCGAGGATAAGGATGAGCAATGCTGGTTTGAACCATCTCAATCGGTGAGCGAAGATGCGCTCGACAGCTCCCGCTCCCGCTGCAAGAAGCATCGGATACGCGGGTGCGAGGTAATAGCTTTTGCCATGCAAAATGACGAACTCGGCGAGCATGACCACGTACGTGATTCCAAGCGTCATATAGCGCCGACCGTCGCGGGAACCGAACACCCAGATTAACCCGGACAGCCATAGCGGAAGCGTTCCCGGATTCATGAAAACAATCTGCTGCAAGATGAATTGTGCCGGGCTTAGGGCGACATTCTTGTCGCTGTGAGCGATGTTGCTCAATAGTTCATACGTGGCCCAATGATGCCGCGCTTGCCACAAAATGTTCGGTAACGCGATGGCGAATGCGATCAAGCCACCGAACCAGATCCATTTCTCAGCGAAATGACGCCGCTCCGGTGTGAGCAGCAACGCGACGAAAATGCCAGCGGCGAAAAACGCTGTGGAATGTTTGTTTTCGATGCCGAGTCCCAGCAAAACACCGAACCAAAGCCACAGAGTTGGTGAGCCGCCATTGATAATCCGGACCAGCAGATAAACGCATCCCATCCAGAACAGCGGCTCAAATGCGTTCATGGAGAAAAAATTGCCGACAGCCAGATTGAACAGCACACACAACGAGCCCGCGCAGCCGAGCGCAATCGCCCACCCACGTCCACCAAGTTCGCGTGCGATCAAACCGGTGATTGCAACCGTCGCCGCCCCCGCTAGCGCCGGGAGGAGCCGAATGGCAAACAGTGAGTTGCCAAACAGAACTTGGCTGAGATGCAAGAGCAGGATCGACAATGGAGGTTGATCCACATATCCGAACGCGAGATGCCGGCTGCAGGCCATGTAGTAGAGCTCGTCGCGAAAATAACCGTAGCGCCAGTTAGTTAGCAGATGGACCAGGAGCCCTACGGCGCTGAAAGCAACGATTAACGCTAACTCCGAACCGGCGCGTTTTTGGGTTGCTGCTGGAATTACATCGCGCATGAATCAGGGAAGTTTGGACTCGACCGATCAGTTTGGCCCTGCAAGGCGTCTCATAATGTCATTCTGAGCGGAGCGAAGAATCTCGGATCATTTTCTTTCTGAGCGCAAGCGATAGTCAGAGATGTTTCGCTTCGCTCAGCATGACAGCGCGAGTGATTAGCCTAAAAAAGCGACCGGCGCACACCTTCTTTTTCGGCTAAACTAATATATGAGCGTGCAAGTTTATGGATGCAATCATGTGGCCATCGAGGTGGACGACATCGAGAAGGCGGTGGCGTTTTACAAAGACGTTTTCAACCTCGAACAAATGCGAGGCGGCGAAGGCGATGCCTTTTTCAAATTGGGCGAACACCAGTTCCTAGCAATTTTCGAAGTGGAAAAGGTACAACCGGCAAACGTTCGGCATTTCGGAATCATGGTTCGCGATGAGGCGCAGTTAGCGGAAGTCCAAAAGAAACTCAAAGAAAAATACAAACTGAAATTGGAGCCGCCGTTTCGCTGTGATTTTCGCGATCCGTGGGGCAACCGGATCCAGGTTGTCGATCTTCATGATGAATCGCTTATCTGGCTCTTGCCTTACGGCGAAGTCCAGAAAGCCGGGATCAAATTCGATACGAAATAAATCGATGGAGCTCGTTTTAGAGCGATGCACCATCCGTCCCTGGCGGCTGGATGATGCGGAGTCGCTCACAAAGCACGCGAACAATCGCACGGTCTGGCTCGCTCTGCGCGATCTCTTCCCGCATCCGTACACAATGCAGTATGCGCAAGAGTTCTTACGGCGAACGATAAGCGAACAGCCGACAACGCTTTTTTGTATCGATGTCGACAGCAGGGCTATCGGCGGTATAGGCATTCGATTGGGGCATGATGTGCATCGACATACTGCCGAACTGGGTTACTGGCTCGGCGAGAAATTCTGGGGCCACGGCATCATGAGTGAGGCGATCGGGGCCTTCACAGATTTCTGCTTTACCAATTTTCCGCTTCGCCGGGTTTACGCCGAACCGTTCGCGAACAATCCGGCGTCGGCGCGTGTTCTTGAGAAGGCCGGTTTCGTTTTCGAAGGACGCCTCAAGAACAACGTCATCAAAGATGGAAAGCTTCTCGATTCATTGCTGTACGCGAAGACGAGGGAGAGTTGACGTCGTTGTGTCCGCACTGAATGCCCCGCAGCCTTATCTCGCGCTGTGACCGTACATTACGCCCACTTCACCGTGGACCTCGTGATCGTTCTCCGGCTTGCGAAGAATCGAGTCAGCGTCCGACTGCGTAGTTTGTTCGGTGTTTGCGCAGCTCGAAAGCAACGACCACACCGAAGTGAAAATTACAAAGGCACGGACCAGCATTTTGCTATGTCGATCTTCGAGACGGCAAGTCAAATGATCCGCCAGATTCCCGTTTGTAGGGCGTCTGTGTTAGTATGATCAAAATGATGGCCAGGGAATCCCAAGGAGAATAGGAACTAATGATTTCATTTATCGTCCCTGCCCACAACGAAGAGTTCGAGCTTTCCTCTACCCTCGCTACGATTCGCACGGCGGCGTCCGGCACAGCACAGTCGTTCGAGATCATCGTAGTTGATGATGCGTCGACGGATGCGACGCCAGAAATCGCCGGGCGAGCTGGCGCCCGAGTCGTCTCGATCCATAGACGTCAAATCGCGGCTGCCCGGAATGCTGGCGCACGGGTGGCCCAGGGAGAACACATTTTCTTCGTCGATGCCGACACACGGATCAACCATACGCATATTACCGAAGCGATCGCCGCTCTGGAAGCGGGTTACGCGGGCGGTAGCGCGCGAGTGCTGATGGATGGATTTGTTCCATTATGGGGCCGCGTTTTCCTGCGCGGATTTTCCATTCTTTATTTCGGCTTCAATCTTGGCGCAGGCGCGTTTCTTTTCACTACGCGCCCCAACTTTGAGGCGATTGGCGGCTTCGACGAGCAACACTTTGCCGGAGAAGAAGTTTATTTTAGCCTCGCGCTAAGAAAACTTGGCCGTTTCAAGGTGCTGCAGGAACCCGTTATCACATCAGGCCGCAAGTTGCGCATGTATCCAGCCAAAGAGATTCTTGGCACACTCTTTATGATGATCCTCGGGGGGCCCCGTATGGCGCGGTCGCGCGCGAGACTGAGTCTGTGGTACGACGGCAAACGCGAAGGCGACGCGGCATGATTGATATAGATGCCACGGCGCCACGCTTGAGCGCGTGGTTGCCAAAATGCAGTCTTCATCTACATTAGCGCCTTCGTTATGGCAGAGAGCAACCAAGCGTCTAATCTTACGGAGTTCCAGTTGCATGAGAAAGATACCGGCAGCGCAGATGTGCAGGTCGCACTTCTTACCCACCGGATCGAGCATTTGACTGAGCACCTTAAGATCAACCGGAAAGATCATTCTTCGCGACGCGGCCTACTCAAGATGGTCGCGCATCGCCGAAGTCTGCTCGATTATTTGAGCAAAACGAAAGCCGATCGTTATAAGAAACTGATCGACAAGTTAAACCTGCGCAAATAACGGGGACCACTCGGTTCGCGTCCAACTGTTTGAACTGCTCTAACCCGTAACTAAATTAAAAACAAAGATAACAAGCAGTTCTAGGTGCAGTAGTCACCTTGGATTTTAGGTTTTAGTTTCGAATCGTGGCGCTCGCCAACGGCGAGCGATCATCGTGCGGGTTTAAAACCTACAGTCAGGGTGACCGGCCTGGAATCGCACATCCAGGAAAAGTAAAATGCAACAAAAGGTCACGGCCCAAACTGGGGCCACTCCAATCTCAATTGAAACCGGCAAAATCGCCAGACTCGCCGACGGGGCAGTTGTCGTCACATGCGGCGACACCATGGTACTGGCCAGTGCCGTATCGGCTACAACGATCAAAGAAGGGCAGGATTACTTTCCGCTCACGGTCGATTATCGCGAAAAGGCGGCGGCAGTTGGAAAATTTCCCGGTGGGTACTTTAAACGCGAAGGGCGTCCCACGGAAAAGGAAACGCTCACGTCGCGCATGATCGATCGGCCTCTGCGGCCGCTCTTTCCAAAGGGGTACTTTTACGACACGCAAATCATCTCGATCTTGCTCAGCGCCGACGGGGAGAATGATCCCGACATCCTGGCGATGAATGGCGCATCGGCTGCGCTGTACGTTTCGGATATTCCGTTTGCCGGCCCAATCGGCGCTGTGCGCGTTGGCCGCGTGAATGGCGAGTTCGTTGCGAACCCGACGCACACTCAACGGGCTGAGAGCGATCTCGATCTTGTTTATGTCGGCACCGAAAACGACGTCATCATGATCGAAGGCTCGGCCAGGGAACTGCCGGAAGCGGAGTTTGTTAAAGCGCTCGAGTTCGCGCATGGACACGCGCGCGAGATGATTCGGGTTCAAAAGGAATTGGCTGCGATGGTGGGCAAGCCCAAGCGCGAGCCAAGGCTGCTCCAGGTGAACCAGGAGTTGCTGGACGTCGCTTACAGTGTCGCGGGCGATCGGATCGTCGCGGCGCTGTACACGGAAGGCAAGGTAGCTCGCGCTAAGGCGGTCGACGCATTGCGCGAGGAAGTGAAGGCGGCCATCCTGGAAAAATATCCAGAGGCCGACCCCTTTTCGATTTCGCAGGCATTCGATTACGTCCAAAAAAAGGCGTTTCGCGTCAGCACCTTAGAAAAACAGAAGCGGGTCGATGGTCGCACCTACCAGGATCTGCGGCCGATCAGTTGCGAGGTGAGCGTTCTGCCGCGTGCGCATGGTTCAGCCATTTTCCAGCGCGGGGAAACTCAGGCGGTCGCGCTCGCTACGCTGGCGCCGATTGAGGAAGCGCAGATGCTGGATGCCTACGGTGGTGGCGAACAATCGAAGCGGTTTATTCTGCATTACAATTTTCCGCCATTTAGCGTAGGCGAAACGGGACGGACGGGCGGCCCCGGGCGACGCGAGATTGGCCATGGTGCGCTCGCTGAGCGTTCGCTGGAACCGGTTGTGCCGAACGAAAACGATTTTCGTTACGCCATCCGCATCTCGAGCGAGATCATGGAATCAAATGGATCGACCTCCATGGCAAGCGTATGCGCAGGAACGCTGGCGCTCATGGACGCGGGTGTGCCGGTGAAAACGCCGGTTGCTGGAATCTCTATCGGACTCGTGACTGAGGGTGGCGACAGCCAATCCGCCTCAGGCGAAAAACGCTACGAATTGCTGACCGACATCATCGGCTCCGAGGATCATTTTGGCGATATGGATTTCAAGCTGTGCGGAACAGATGCCGGCGTCACCGGTTTTCAGCTGGACCTAAAGCTTCCCGGTATCAGCCACAAGATCATGGGAGAAGCGATCCAACGCGCGAAAGAGGCGCGCACCAAAATTCTCGGCATCATGGGCAGCGCACTGGACAAACCGCGCGCGGAGTTGTCAAAGTACGCGCCACGAATCGAAACGATCAAAATTAATCCGGAGAAGATCGGAGCGCTCATCGGCCCCGGCGGGAAGACCATCAAGGGCATTGTCGCGGAGACAGGCGCTGAAATTAATATTGAAGACGATGGCTCCGTGCACATTTATGCCACCAGCGGTGAGAGCATGGCACGCGCGAAAGAAATTATCGGTGGCATGACGCGTGAAATCGAGATCGGGCAGACGTACCAGGGACGCGTAGTCTCGACGAAGGAATTCGGTGCGTTTGTCGAAGTTTTTCCAGGCAGGGATGGGCTAGTGCACATTTCCGAGCTCGCGGATTTCCGCGTGCAACGGACCGAGGACGTTGCGAAAGTTGGTGACATTATTTGGGTTAAGTGCATCGGCATCGACGACAAAGGTCGCGTAAAACTTTCGCGCAAGGCCGCGCTCAAAGAACGGGCGGAAAAAGAAACCGGACAGGCGGCGTAGCCTAAACCCGTCATCCCGAGCCGAGCGAGGGACCTCTCACAAGCTCGTTTGATCACGCGAGTCAACTTGTGTGACCCTACAGCGTTTGTGAGGTCCTTCACTTCGTTCAGGATGACAGCCGCGATTTCTTGCTGCCCGCGTGCGGCTAGATAGTATGCTTTCGCTATGATCACCCCCACGCGGCTTTCCTACGTCGTCCTCGCTGTCACGATCATTCTTGCAGGTCTTCTTCATCTTGGTGCGCCGCTACTCGTCGTCCTGTTTTCCTACTTTGCGTTGCGCCAGTTTTATTTTCTCACGAAAAGGAAGTGGATGGCTTTGATCTTGTTTGCCATTGTTGTGGCCGGGATTGCCACGGCAGCGGTGTTTCTTACTCGCGCGGCCGTTCTGGCGTTGCCGGACGTTGCTGACACCTCCATTCCCTCAGCCAGCGCCTGGGCGCAGAAACGCCAGATCGAGTTGCCATTCACGGATTTTGAAAGCCTCAGACAAGTTGTAATCGAGACGCTTGGACAGGAGGCCAATTACCTGCGAAACGTCGCTAATTTTGCCAAAAGCATGACGGCGGTGCTGGTTTTCTGCGTGCTTGGAATCGTCGCAGCCGGGAGCCTTTTTTTCAAAACTGGCCTCGACCCGTACCGGGGAACGCATCGCGTGAAGAACAATCTTTACTCGATTTGCTGCGATGAAGTGTCTACGCGATTCCGCGATTTCTATCGCAGTTTCGCCACGGTCATGGGCGCGCAGATCATGATCTCGTCTATCAACACCGTGTTGACCGCGATTTTCCTCCTCGCGGTTCGCCTGCCGCATGCGCCCCTACTCATTGCGGTCACGTTTCTTTGCGGTCTTGTGCCCATCGTCGGCAACCTCATCAGTAACACGATCATTGTCTTCGTTGCCTTGACCGTGTCCTTGAAGTTGGCGATTGGGGCTCTGGTGTTTCTGGTGGCGATTCACAAGCTCGAGTATTTGCTAAACAGCAAAATCATCGGAGACCGGATTAGGAACCCGGTTTGGCTGACCTTGATCGCGCTGATCATCGGCGAGCGGCTCATGGGCATCCCCGGTTTGATCCTGGCGCCGGTCGTATTGAATTATTTACGCGTAGAAATGCTGACGGTCGAAGTGCGGCCGGCGCGGGAAAAAGTTGAATTCGTTGAATCGCCTGCGCGCGAAAGCGTTCGCACGTGAGCCGGTAAAGTTCCTTCTCGTTGTTTCACTTTGCCATTCCGAGCAAAGTCGCCAGCGGAGCCGTAGTTTTATGCAAAAGTTTGGAGGAATCTCTCATTTTAGAACAATTCTAATCACACCATGAAAGCTGGTTTTCTTGAGAAACTAATCGAACGACTCGGCCGCATAGGGCCGGAAGAAGTTCAAAATTACTTTCTGCGCCTGGCCCAGGAGAAAGGTTTTCTGGAAACTGTTTTCAATGCGATCCATGAAGGCATCATTGTGACCGATTCAAATGGCCGGGTTACTTATTTGAACGATGCGGCCTGCAAATTCTTTGGACTGGAAGCGGCGGACGCTATCGGCAAACGACTCGACGAACGTGTTCGCGGTCTCGATTGGGACTCGCTTACCCAAAGTGGCGGACCGGTCAGTCGCGATACGGAGATTTTTTATCCGGAAAATCGTTTCATCAATTTTTATATCGTTCCGTTGATGATCGAGCATCGCGAGGCAACGGGATCTACAGCAGATAGTGGTGGGGCAAAACCAGCGATTCCAGCTATAGCGGGGCGGGTTGGGCACGTCATGATTCTGCGTGACATTACCGAGAGCCGCCGCACAGCCCAGCAAACCATAGAGTCAGAGCGCTTGAATGCGCTTACGTTGCTAGCGGCAGGCGTAGCGCACGAAATTGGGAACCCGCTGAACTCGCTGCACATCCATTTACAATTGATGGAGCGCAAGGCGCAGGAACTGAACCACAATGCCAAGGCTGAGCTTCAGCAATCGATTGATGTCGCCCGTTCCGAAGTCCGCCGGCTCGATTCCATTGTCACCCAGTTTCTGCGCGCAATCCGGCCGTCGCGGCCGCGGCTCCATCCTGAGAATGTGAACACAATCGTTGAGGAAGCGGTGCGCTTTTTTACTCCCGAAATTCAAGACCGCGACATAGTCGTCGAACAGGAATTGCGGGCTGACCTGCCTTTGCTTCAACTGGATCGTGAGCAGATAAAGCAGGTGTTTTATAACGTGATTAAAAACAGCCTCGAAGCCATGAAGCGCCATGGCACCCTGCGCATTCGCACCGACTTGGACGATACGCACGTTATGGTGAGTTTCGTTGATACCGGTGGTGGAATGTCGGCAGAAAACCTGGGCCGTGTGTTCGAGCCTTATTTTACAACCAAACCGTCCGGTACCGGGCTTGGATTGTTGATTGTACGTCGCATTGTGCGCGAGCATGGCGGGGAACTCTTCATCGAAAGCAGCCAGAACAAAGGCCTGACGCTTACGATTCGATTGCCATACATTGAGAAGCGTATTCGAATGTTGGAAGCGGGAGAAAGCAAAAGGCCGATTCAAGCAGCCGTGACTACTTGAGTCTGTCAGCAGGCACTCAATCGCCGCCAAATGTTTGTTTGAGCCAGTCTTCGAACTGGCGAAAGAGAAGCTGCAGGTAAGCGCCCGGCGATTCCTTGAAGGCTTCGATAATGCGTGGACTGAGATCTTGTTTGGGCTGATCGATCGTGCCTGATAGATGCACTGCCGTCCAGAGATAACCGCTCTGCTGACGGTTGAAAATTTCTTCTGGGTTTGGCAGCCAGTCTAACTGCCGGCGATTGATCCCGACTTGAAGTGTGCCCCTTAGAGCACGGCGATCAATCGAGATGGCTCCCTCGACGCGGAACTTCCCTTTCTCTTCAAGTGAGATGTCCTTGATTTCGATCCTGGGGTAGCGCCACGTAAAATTGAGTGAGCAATCGGTTAGCTCTAGATGCTCGAATGATTTTTCGCGCGCGAGCTGCGCGAGTTTTTCCAGAAACGGAAGGTTCTCCGCGTGCCCATCTCCTACACGCAGCGACCCTTCGCCTGATGAATCTTCCAGCTTCGGGGTGGCTCCCGTCCAATGAAGGCTGCCGAGACCAGTGCCGTTCAAATGCTCTTTCCATTTTTCTGGGAGCCATTCGCGTATCGGCACGCGCTCGAAATTCGCGCTAAAGTCGATGCTTCTCTCTTTTCCGATACCGGCTATTCCCTCACCGTGAATGTTTCCTTCACTTCTTTCGTCAGGTGCCAGGTCAATATCATGAAGCGTAAGTGCCGTTTTTGTGATTAGAACGTTTGCGCGATGCAAGTAAAGCTCCGGAAGCAGCGCCATCTTCAATTTGCCGCCGGTTGCTGCGTAATCGAAGTCTCGGCCGTGAGGAGTGATGAGCAGTTGGGTTCCAAAGAAACCCGCGCGCTCGCCGCGGAATCGCCATGTCACATCCGCACGTTCAGCTTCGATTCGTTGCAGGTAGACGCGATTCGGCAAAAAAAACGCGAGCCACGGCTTCGACGTGACCTCTTCAGGGTTCGCTTCGTAAATCTGGATTTCGACTTCGCCTGATCCAACATGTATTTCGCTGAACCTCCATTGACGTATCAACACGCCCCATGGATCAAACCTGGCAGTGATTCCGCGGGCGCCGACGAATTTCAGTGCTCGCTGGCCGTTGTTCGCCTCGAAACCTTCCGCTTGTGCCGTCAAAGGGCTCGTCCGCCGGATGCGGGAGTAATGCCCGCCTGGAAAATGCAAACCGTTCGCGGTTTCTTTTTCCATGGCAATACGAAACGCATCGCCTTCAACGTAATGAGTGAACAGCGGACTGAAGAAAATGATCATCCCGGTCGCGACAGCGATAACGACAAACATCGCAATCGCTGCAAGACAGATGATTACTTTCCTTCGCAAAGCGAGAACGGACCTAATTACGAATGTCGAATGACGAAATCCGAATCAATGACGAATGACGAAACCCGAAGCGTGTCTTTCTGTCATTCTGGCTTCGTCATTCCGAGTTGCGCAAAGAGAAATGCGTACACGTCGGCCAGTTGTTTGATGCGCTCGTTCAGCGCAGTGCCAATACCATGACCCGCACTCGAGCTCGTCCGCAATAGAATTGGGTTCTCGGATTTGTTCGCTTCATCCAGTCGCGCGACCATTTTGCGCGAATGATATGGCGCAACTCGCCCGTCGTTAGCGCCGGTCATCATCAGAATGGAAGGATACTTCGTTCCGTCGACAACGTGATGGTATGGCGAATACGCATAGAGCGCCTGGAATTGCTCCGGGTTTTTAACGGTCCCGAATTCGGTGACGTTGAACGCGCCATTTGGCGCGAGCTCTACGCGCAGCATGTCGTAAATCCCTACTTGGGACACGACCGCCCGCATCAAATCAGGATGCTGCGTGATCATCGCGCCCATCAACAGACCGCCATTACTTCCACCCTGGATCGCTAACTTTTCCGGACGCGTGTACTTTTCTTTGATCAAATATTCTGCCGCAGCAGCGAAGTCGTCGAACACGTTTTGCTTTTTCGTGAGATTGCCCGCCTTGTGCCAGTCTTCACCGAGCTCGCCACCGCCTCGAATATTCGCCACCACATACACGCCGCCGTGATCGAACCAAAGCCGGCGCGTAAATTCGAAATTCGGGGACACGCTGATTCCATAGCCACCGTAGCCGTAAAGCAACGTTGGGTTCTGACCGTCCCGTTTCATTCCTTTGCGGAAAATGATGTTGAGCGGAATTTTCGTGCCGTCCTTTGAAGTAGCGAACTCGCGTGTCACCTCGATATCGGCAAATGAGACGGGCGACGTTGTGCGCAACGCTGTTTTGACTGACTCGGTTTTTTCCTTCGCGCAATGGAACCAGGCCGCCGGTTCGGTATAACTCTGGTCGCGGAACAGAAGAGAACCGTCCTCGAGGGCGACCATCTCCTGCACAGCAGATATTTTTGGAATCGGGATGATTGTTTCCCCTTTGCCGTCCAAGCCAAAGCGGCGAATTTGAGATGGACCGCCAAGCAAATCGCCAACGAACAAGGCGTCGGCTGTGGGTACGATTTGTTGGATAACGGGCTCTCCAGTTGGGACGATTTCAACGGCTTTGCTTAATTCCGGCGTTTCGAGCGGGAGACGGAGAATTTTTCCGCGCGGCGCGGCGTTACGCGAAAGAAGATACAGCGCATTATCGCGTCCAACATGAGCGGCCTTGATTTGGTCGCTGAATTTTGTGATCTGCTTCCATTCGCCTGAGGCGAATCCTTCTGCCCCGAGCAGGTAATGCGCAAAATCGCCGCCATCGCCATTCGCGACGGACGCGAGAATGTATCGGCCGTCGCGCGAGCCTTCCAAAATGATCTCCGCGATTCGTGGAAAATCTTTTCCGATGGAGTACACATCCTCCGTGTCGGGCGTGCCGAGTTTGTGAAAATAGATCTGCTGATAAAAGTTCAGGTCAGCTTCGGGCCGCTCACCTTTCCTGGGAAACCTCGTGTAATAGATTCCGGTGCCATCGGCGTTCCATGCTGCGCTGCCGCCCGCTGTTGGATATTGGACATGGGCGATCGCATCCGGCAGCGCTTTGCTCGTGGCGGTGTCGTAAAAGTGAAGCGTGCCATCTTCACTTCCACCTTTGGAAAGCGACACCGCGACGCGCCGGCCATCCAATGACGGCACAAACCAATCGATGGCGGTTGTGCCTTTCGAATCCAGCACGTTGGGATCGAGCACGATTTTCTCTGATTTGAGATCATCGGCCGACACGAGCGTCACCAGCAATGGTTGCTGTTTTGGCGGCTGGAATTTCATGGCGAACAAAATTCCCGGCCGTGAGACAAGCGAAGAGTAGCCTGGCGAAGTCTTCGCGTACCATTCGGTCAATTGTTTCTCAATTGCCGCCCGGTCCGGCAATGTGTCGACATATTGGCGGGTTCGCTGATTCTGCGCGTCTGACCACGACTTCACCTGTGGGTCGTTATCTTCTTCGAGCCATTGATACGGATCTTCGACAGTTACGTCCTGGTATTTCGTGGAGACAGGTTTCTGTGGAGTCTCTAGCGCTGGTTCGACAGAGCGCAGATTGCCCAGGGCAAGTCCACTAACCACGCCAATTACAATTAGCAAGCGATTGGTTATCATGCGCAATGAGGAAAGCCTGCCGCGCGTTCTGTGCAAACACTTTCGCAAGTCTTCAGCTGGAGTCAGCGACTCCGGCTAGAACAAACATAGTTCGACACCGGGGATCCCCCCAAACGATTTCGCAGCTACAACCCTGCGCGCAAAGCGTATTTTGGATTCTTGACCTGCTTACGTACGGCTTCGAACAGCTTACTAATTCCCACTCGGCTTGCGCCGTTGGCGATAAACGCCGGGATCATTCCGCCTGTGTCCGTGTAAATGGAGTAAGTTGCGCGTGTTTTCATCTCGCCATTAGGTTCGAGCAGCCATCCACCATCGCAAATTTTTACTCGGATAACGCCTTTCTTTTCAGCCGGTCCCAGTTCATTAGCCGGTTCCCATCGACTGAAATATGTAAGTCCGTCCGGACCAGGCCACGACTTCTTCCAGACACGCAGAGTGTAATCGCGGTCCTCGCAAATTTTTGGCGACAGTCGTTGGTATCCGACAATTGAATCACTTTCGCGTTTGATCAGCCGGCATTCGACAGTGTAGGGCATGAAACCCGGATAATTTTCGAAGTCGTCAATTACGGCGTGCACAGCGGAGGTTGGGGCGTCGATCGAGCCGATCGCCTTGAACTCTTTTAGCCGTGAACCTGTACGAGCGCGGCTGTAGATGGCAACATCTTTGCTTTCGCTAGTTAGCGTCCAACCTTCATTGGGATTGGCAGAGCTGGAGGATTCAACTCCGAAACTTTCGACCGCGATCCCGCAAAGAACGAAGCCGACCCCTTGGAGAAGTCGCCTCTTCATCGCGCAATGATACGCAATCTGGCCGATATCGCCATTGTTATGTAGCCGCCACCAAAGGCGTTGCGAGATTCCGGGATTGAGTGATTACGTGATTAACCGAAAGTAATTACTTACTCGGTAAATCGTTAAGTCGCTGAATGGTTAAAATCACTAAATGAATCCGCAGCCTACCATCCTCATTGTTGATGACGAGAAGCATACTCGCGACGGACTGCGAAGCTTGCTTGAGAACGAATACGATGTGTATGTCGCTCCCGATATTGCGGGCGCGATCAACGTGCTTGAGGGCGAGCAGATCGATGTGCTTCTTACCGACCTCCGTCTCGGCAGCGAAGATGGAATGACCTTGATCGATCGCGCGTTGAAAATGCCGCGCCCGCCTGCCTGCATCATGATGACCGCCTATGGGTCGGTGGATGTCGCGGTGGAAGCGATGAAACGCGGCGCGTACGACTTTGTGACCAAGCCGCTCAACCTCGACAAAGTTGAATTGCTGATCGCGCGCGCGGTGCAAGGCCGCAAGCTCGAGCAGGAAAATCGGGCGCTGCGGGAACAAGTGGATGAACGTTACGGCCTCGAGAACATTTGGGGAGACTCGGCAGCATTGCATGAAGTGCTCGACACAATTCGGCAGGTCGCGCCCTCATCGGCCAATGTGCTGATCGAAGGCGAAAGCGGCACAGGCAAGGAATTGGCCGCGCATGCCATTCATAACTTGAGCCGGCGCAACAAAGCAAAATTTGTGGCGGTGCATTGCGCGGCGCTTTCTCCACAACTTCTGGAGAGTGAGTTATTCGGCCACGAGAAAGGCGCGTTCACCGGCGCATACGAACGACGCATCGGCCGGTTCGAGCAGGCCAACGGCGGCACGATTTTCCTCGACGAAGTGGCCGAGATCGATTCGAGCACTCAGGTCAAATTGTTGCGTGTCATGAGCGAGGGCCGCGCATTCGAGCGAGTTGGCGGCAATCAAACGCTGCACGCAGATGTACGGATAATTGCGGCCACGAACAAAAATCTCGAACAGTTGGTGCGTGAAGGGAAATTTCGCGACGATCTTTATTTTCGCCTGAACGTGGTGCGAATTACCATGCCGCCATTGCGCGAACGAAAGGAAGATATCCCGATTCTGGTACGCGGATTCTTGCGTCACTTCTGCAAGGCAAACGACAAACCCCTTCTCGATCTGACGGCCGATGCGATGGATGCACTTCTGGCCTACGACTGGCCGGGCAATGTTCGTGAGCTGCGCACTGCGATTGAACATGGCGTCGTGATGGCAACAGGTCCCCAAATTGCATTACGCGATTTGCCGATGGCATTGAGGCAGGCAGTAAGGACAAAGTTGCCGGACGGGATTTCGGCTCAGGCTTTCGGTGAAAAGACGAGTCCGCTCGATCTACACGAGACGGAAAGAAAATTGATTGCCCAGGCGCTCGCAGCCACGAATGGCAACGTGACCGCCGCAGCAAAAAAACTCGGCATCAGCCGCCGCACCCTGCATCGAAAAATTAATGAAATGAATTTGGCCAAAGCACCGAAAGAGTAACAGCCCGGGTCATAAACTAGAAAGAATATCCACTTAAAAAACCGTCCCCCTTGGCGCAGTTTATTTGAGCGCCAGGGAAGCGATGATTTTTTCGAACCGCGGATCGCCGCGAAGTGGATCCCAATCGGGCTCCAGCTTCAATTGACCGTAACTCACCGTGCTCGGCGGTCGGACAGCGATTGCGAGCTGCTCGCAGGCTAGATCCTTGTCGCCAGCCCACGCGGCGATCATCGCCAGATACTTGATCATGAGCGGGCCATTGATCGCATCCTTTTCCGCCGGGAGAAGCTCAACTGCGCGGCGGCCTTCGCGTAGTGCTTCCTCTTTGCGTCCAAGAGCGGCGTCGATCAAGCCAAGCACGCATAGCGGCGGACCATAGTCGGGTTCGTCTTGAACTGCTCTCTCCTGAAGCGCGCGTGCCGCGGTAAATGCGGTGCGGGCTTTGTCTTCGTCTTTAGTCATTCGAGCGAGAATGCCTTCTATTAGCGGTCGATTTGCGTGAACCCCATAGTCGGTTAGCGGTACTTCGCCAAACGCATTCAACGCATTAGTTGCTTCGGCGACGTCCCGCTCGGCGAGTGCACAGCTTAGCCAGTCATTCGCCACATTCGGCAGCGCGCCTGGATTTGTAGCTCGAATGGAATCAATTATTTGATGTAACGGCCGGGTATCGGCTTTCGAATGAAATTGCACCGCGGCGAGTGCTACTTTCGTGTTGACGTCATCCGGCTCGATGGCCAATGCCCGGCGCAGGACGGACGTTTCGTCAGCATATCGCCTCAGAAGCCCGTAACTGATGGCAATCTGCTGCAGCATGTAAAAGTTGCGCGGGTCGAGATCAATGGCGCGCTCCAGATTTCGTGTGGATTCGCCCCAGTGCCCTTGACGCCTCTGTATGTAACCCTGCACCGCGAACACCTGGGGATTGTTTGGTAGACTTCGGCGTGCAAGTTCCAATTCAGCTAAGGCCCCGTCATAATCGAGGTATCCAAAATAAAGGTTTTCTGCACGTGCGAGGTGCGCTTCACCTGCGTCGGGACGAAGACGAAATGCCGCTTGAACCGCCGCTTCCATC
>JBKPLM010000062.1:0-6580 GCA_046731655.1 Verrucomicrobiota bacterium
CGATCATCTTTTGAAGCGTACCGGTCCCGCCTTCGTCGAGACTACGGCGGGCAGGCTGGCTTTCCGAAGTGTTTTGTTTGAGTTGGACCTTGGCCGCAGTAGCCCTGGCGGAGGCGGCTGCGTAGGTTCCAAGGAGCACGAGCAAAGGGAGCGTGAAAGCGATCAGGGTTTTCTTTAACATTGTTTCTGGTCCTAGCGGTTATAGGTGGTCTGTGATGCAGGCCCTGGAGGAAACTGCTCTTTTCTCATGAGCAGAGGAAACGAGTCAAGACAATTTCGAGGAAACCGCGGATTTGAAACTCGCTCGGCTTCCGTCTCGCTCGCCGCTACCCTTCGCGGCTTCACCTTGATCACTCGCACTGCCCCGTGCTTGCGCCAGCTACCATAGCTGCATTGCCGTCTACCCGCGCGATTCCCAATCGCGACGTGTTCTATGTCGCTGATACCGTCAGCTCCATTCGCGGATTACACGAATGATGAGAATGACGAAGAGTGGAGGCCCGCTAATAATGCGAATGGACGCGAAAATTCGATCAAAAGACAATCATTCGCGCTAATTCGCGTGATTCGCGGGCAAATATGTCTTTCGGCCTTATTTCAAAGTGGAGGACAAACCAGAGCGGAGAACTCGCGACTGTCTCACGAGTTTTCCCGATTCGCTGATCACTAAATCACCGATCGCTTGGGACGCACGGTCACGGCCGCGGATGCGGGGTAGGGCGCGGCCTTGGCGTCGCTCTAGGCGTAGCAGTTGGAGTAGGTGTAGCTGTCGGCGTAGCGGTTGGTGTCGGTGTTGGCGTGACCGTAGGTGTTGGGGTCGGTGTTGGAGTCACACCACCCCCGCCTGGCGCCTGAATTTCAACCGTCATGGGCAACCCGGTCTTAAAATAGCCTACTGTCGCATCGGCGGTCTGCGGCGCCTGGTCGGCATCAAACCGGAAATTATACAGCGTCCCCCAGCGAACGGCATTAGCATTCTGATTAGTTGCAAAAGTCTCCGTGCTCCAGGTGATGGAGCTTGCGTCCTGGGTAACATCCCATGGTATGCTGCTAAATCCAGCGTCGCCCTGCGTCCCATCATGGGCCCAACCGGGATGCTGAGGTGGGGCATGGAAACCAATGTTACTAACATTAACTCCGGCTCCCAACGGCACGCTGAAGGATTGAATTGCGCAGTCCAGGTTCATGTTAAAGATGGCGTACTCATAATGCCAGACTCCAGCAGACGGATTGGTTACTTTGTAACCCATGAACCAGATGCCATCGTTACCAGGATCAGGCTCGACCTGGTTGAGTGTTGCACCCGTATCTGCCCAAACCTGGATAGCTGGCTGCATTCGCACCGTGCTACCGACTGGCGGAAAGCTGAAATTCGTAGGGCCGCCCGTGACTGAGAACTGACGGTGTGAGTAATTGTTAAACATGTTGCATTCGGTAGGATGCGACTGGCACCAGGTGTATTCATGCGGGCTAATGTAAGCGGCTTCCCCATAATAGGTCGCACCTGGATTCTGCCCTGGAATCAGATCGCTTGTTTCCACCAAGATCCGGTGCGCTAATGTGTTAGTCGGGGCGTGTACATGCCCGCTGTGGTCATTGGCGTTCGATGGGAAAGAGCCCGTGAAAGGATTGACCCACGCCCGCGAGCCGATTTGATCCTGGTTGCCATTCAGGCCTGAGGTGTACGGGTCGGAGCATCCGGGGCATAGCTGCGGACCTGGATTGCAAGGGGGGCTTTGATTACAGGTGCCGCAGACGAAGTCCTGCAATGCTAGAAAGGTATGTTTTATCCATGACTGTCCGATTTGTTCGAAGCGTTGAGTATTTTCTGCGCCGCCGCTCATGCGGTAAAGATTTTGCGGGACAACCGGGTGATCGGTATTGGGCAACGCGAACCAATCGATTGGCTGGTCGCCGTTGTTACAAGAGTCTGTTCCTATGGCCAGACCAACCTGTGTTCCGCCGCTTCCCTCTTGGTCCACGTCTTCGAGGTCTCCAACAATCACATCTGGCCCCGGCACAAGGGTTGGCGTTCCTGGAGTGAGCGGACGTTGCATCGGCGGCATGATCACTGATTGCGCTTTTCCGTTAGCAAGCTGCGTGACCTCGATCGGTTGCATCACGGCGCCGACGGAGATCGTTCCAACTATTGCACCGGCTTCTGATGGTCTGCCGATTGCGTTGGCAAGCTCTTTTGATACGAGCAGTTTGCCATTCGTGATGGCAATCGACTGCGCAGCGGGGTCGTAGTCGTACTGGTGCCCTTGAATGTTAAAGAAGGTGAATCCCGTGTTACCATCGCGCACGGCGAGATCGAAAGCCTGATCGGAAGCAAGTTTTTCGACTATGAGCTGTTGAAGAGACGCGCCTAACTGTAGCGGCAGGCGTGTCGCCTGCGAAACCGAGGCCCCCGCAGCCGGCACGGCTGCCTCTACAGAGATCAAGGCCATCGATCCCGGCACGGGCCCGCGCAACTGGTCGTTAAAAACCAGAATGGGAAAGAAGGAATTGGCTCCTACAGCGAAATGCAGGGCCGTTGAATCGTTGAATCGTTGAATCGTTGAAGCGTTCAGCCGGTTGAGATCGAGATCCATTGTGACGCTTCCGTTTTCCACAATCATCTTTTGAAGAGTACCGGTCGGCGCGTCTGCCCCGCCTTGGCGGGGCTGGCTGACTTCGCCACTGCGGGTCCGTCCCGCAGCGGATTGGACTGCGTAGTTTCCAAGAAGCACCAGTAGGGAGAGTGTGAGAGCAATCAGGGTTTTCTTTAGCATTGTTTTTGTTCTCCGGTTTTTTGCTGTTTGGCCGGGCCTGTGAGTGAAGCCAAAGGTACAACGTTGTGTCAAGGCTTTTTAAATTTCCAGAGTGCGGGCAACGCATGATTCACAAACCTTGAATCACCAATGCCCCCTTTTAATCTTTTAACCTTTCAGTCTTCCCTTCCACCAGCCCTGCTGCCTCCTTATCAAGCGCCGCGTAATCCGGCTTGCGCGGTTGCAAATAAAATTCATCGATCACGATTTGCACCAACGCTGCAGCCGGGACAGCGAGAAAAACTCCCAGCAACCCAAAGAGGGTGGCCGTCGCCAGGGTAAAGAACAAAATATTGACCGGATGCAATCGCATCTCTTTGCCGAGTACGCCCGGCACAAGAACGTTCAGCTCGACCTGATACACCAGCACGATCACGCCGAGGGCGAGCCAGAATTTTGTCGCGCCCAGGCTTAACGCGACCAGCAGAATGGGAATCGAAACAAGAAATGCCCCAATGTTTGGAAGAAATTCACCGAGAAACGCGAACACGCCGAAGATAAGAGCCGGTTGCACGCCGATCAGCCAAAGCAATACGCCGATAGAGAGTCCGGTAATGACACCATTGATAGCGACGCCACGTGCCCACGCAGTCATTTGTCGCATCAGCCGGGCGAGGGTGCGATGCGCTTGCGCGCGGTAACGGTCGGGCGCCAGCGCGAGATACGCCGCTACAAGAGGGCGGGGGTTAACCAGGACAAAAACAAGCAAGAGAACTGCGAATACAAAGCTGGCCACGCCGCCCACCAGGCCGAGGGTCGATCGTAACAAGATGTTCCCGACTGTTCCCGCAGCCCCACCAACTTTGCCGGCGATTTCATCGGTGCGCGGCAACGCGTCACGCACTGCCGGATAATTTTGGGTGACCGATTCAATGCGGACGCGGATTCCGTGCCACACGTTGGGTGCGCTACGCACCAATTCCTGAGTCTGCCTGGCCAACGGCGGGATCGCAAAGATCACGATCGTGGCGGTGACCCCAACGAGAGCAAGTATCAGCAGGATCACACTCACAAACCGCGGGACGCGACGCTTCTGCAACCAGACCACGATCGGGTTCATGACCATGGCCAGAAGAAAAACGAGCGCGAACAGCAATATCACCGGTTGCAGCGAGCGCACGATCAACCAGAAGATGATCAGCAGAAAAACCAGCCAGACGATGCGCCACGCGCCGTGATAACTCAGCGGCGCGTGCTGATCCTCATGATCGGATTCTTTCATGGGATTAAGGAGACTAACCACGAATGGACACGAATAGACACTAATTTTTGTCTGTTCCCAGGAGGTCAGCGGCGCCGGGATCGCCGATCCCGGCTAATAACTGATCACTTCTCACTGATCACCGATCACTGAGAAAACAGGGTTAGGGCGGCGTCGGCCGCGGGTGCGGAGTGGGGCGCGGCCTGGGAGTGACCCTCGGCGTAGCAGTAGGTGTCGCTGTTGGAGTCACACTAGGTGTAGGTGAGGGCGAAGGTGTAGGTGTGGGTGTCACTGGCACCATGGCATACGCGTGAGTGGCGCCATCGTGAACACCTGTGCCCACAATGATATTGTTTTCGCTGATAGCCTCGGCCGATGACGAGGTGTTCATTGACAAGTCCCAGCCCGAGTTGCCAGGGATAAGGTCCTGGAGGCGGTAAGTGTTGGCTCCATCATACAGAAAGGGAACGGCAAAGGCACCGCCATCGGTGCCGACTACCCAACCCGATGAGTTCACGCCCTCAGCCTGGCCGAGACTCGTATCGGGCGCGAGCGGAATGGCAACCATTCCGTTGGCTTCCGACCAGATGAATGGCAAGCCAAGACCCTGATTTTGCATACTCGCCCCGACGACGTAGCCATTGTTGCTCACACCAAAAGCGAGCGCTCCGTTGTGGCCTGGTAATGCGCCAACTTCAAAGGCCATGCTCTGCCCAATATCATAAACAATCCCCACGTTGCGTGCGGCATGAGCCGGATCAATACCCTGACCCACGATGCGGCCTGAATCATTGATACCGAATGCGGTGAGAAAGAAACTTCCGTCCGCCGTCGTCTGCGTAATGATCGTCGCGCCGCCGCCGCTATAGATCACCCCGCGTTGATCGCTCCCGGCGTTGACCGAGCCGACTGCGACACCTGAACCGTTCACCGAGTTTGCATCGCCGAGCGTTTGGCCAACTGGCAAAGGCAGCTGTGAGACCACGCCATTTTGCCAAATCACCGGCAATCGGCTCGAGCCGAATACCGTGGTGGCGGCCGTTCCTACGACGTCGCCGTTGTCATTGGCGCTGTTCGAAACACAATAGCTGCGACCTGCCAAATCGGGCAATCCAACGATGCCACCTTTGAGCGTCCAGCTAAACGCATGGCTACCATCGTTACGTATCGAACGACCGACTGCGATGCTTTCAGGCGACACTCCAAGGCCCTGCGAAAAATTGTCACCAACATCGACAACGCCAATGTCATAGATCTGATATTGAGGAAGCGGTGCAGACATTGCCGGGAATGTCCGAGCACAAAACAGCGATGCGGTGACTGCGACGGGTACGACTTGGGATACCACTTTCATTCAGCTTCTACTACCTACGAACGAACACGAATGCACACCAATTTTTAGGTCCCTGTTCGAAAGCTTTCGCCGGCTTGCCGAAAAGCTGTCGCACGCTCGGAATCAAAGTCTCTTTTGTGGCCGACTGGAGCTAGTTATTAATCACTGATCTCCGATGACTTGGGAACGAGCGCCCTACGGACGCGGATGCGGAATCGGACGTGGCCTCGGCGTAGGAGTAGGTCTAGGAGTCGGGCTCGCAGTCGGAGTAGCCGTAGCCGTAGCAGTAGGAGTAGGAGTCGCTGTAGGTATAGGTGTGGGTGTAGGTGTCACAGTGGGTGTTGGAGTTGGCGTGGCCGTACAAGCCTCGTACAATTCCGCGCTCGCGAGATCGCTCCCGGCGCTGTCAAGTCCACCCGCGCCCAGCACCATCTCATTGGGCAGCAAGGTCGCTGTGTGGAATCGTCGCGCAGTGTTGAGGTTACCTGTGGCCATCCAGGTCCCGCTTGCCAGGTCGTACAATTCCGCGCTGGCGAGAATGCCGATGCCAACGCCGAATCCCCCTGCAACCAGCACTATCCCGTTGGGCAGCAGCGTCGCCGTGTGCTCTTCGCGCCCGGTGTTGAGATTGCCTGTGGGCATCCAGGTCCCGCTCGCCGGGTCGTACAACTCCGCGCTCGCGGAAGCGTTGCCGGGTCCTCCTCCTGCAATCAGGACCATCCCGTTTGGCAGCAAGGTCGCCGTGTGCTCTTGGCGCCCAATGTTAAGCGTGCCCGTGCCGGTCCAACTCCCATTCGCCGGATTGTACAGTTCCGCGCTCGCCAGAGTGCCGCTAACGCCGGATCCCCCCGCAACCAGCACCATCCCGTTGGGTAGCAACGTCGCCGTGTGGAATGTTCGCCCGGCGTTGAGACTGCCGCTGGGCAGCCAGGTCCCGCTCGCTGGGTCGTACAGTTCCGCGCTTGCGAGATCGCCGTTAACGCCGCCGAATCCTCCCGCAACTAGCACCATCCCGTTTGGCAGCAGCGTCGCCGTGTGCGAAGTGCGCGCCGTGTTGAGACTGCCGGTGGGCAGCCAGGTCCCGCTTGCCGGGTCGTACAGTTCCGCGCTCGCGGAAACATTAACATTGGTATCAAATCCCCCTGCAGCGAGCACCATCCCGTTTGGCAGCAGCGTCGCCGTGTGCTGAGCGCGAGCGGTGTTGAGGCTGCCGGTGGCTGTCCAGGTCCCGCT
>JBKPLM010000063.1:0-9924 GCA_046731655.1 Verrucomicrobiota bacterium
GGCGGCGACGAGAACATTATCGTGGTGGCAGGCGATGCCGCATTCACGTGCGGGATCAGCTACGAAGCGCTCAACAATGTAAAAGCCCACACCAAGCGTTTCATAGTCGTGCTGAACGACAATGAGTGGTCGATTGCAAAAAATGTCGGTGCGATAGCGAACTACCTGAACACGATTGTCGCCAGCCCCACCTTTGCTCATCTTCACGAGAAAGCGCGCCATTTCGTCCAGACGATTGCCGGAAAATCGGTGGCGGACTTTGCACACAAGGTTGAGGAGAGCGTCAAAGGTTTGCTGGTGCCAAGCGTCATCTTCGAGGAGCTCGGCTTGCGTTACTACGGACCAATTGACGGACACGATATTCCATTGCTGATCCGGACATTTGAGTTTTTGAAAACCCAGGAAGAACCGGTGCTGTTGCACATTCTCACTCAGAAAGGCAAAGGATACGCGCCAGCGCTCAAGCAACCCGACAAATTTCATGGACTCGGCAAATACAAGATCGAGAGCGGCGAGACTGCGCCGACGCCAACGCCCACGTATTCGGAAATTTTCGGCAAGACGCTCGCGAGATTCGCGGATACGAATCAGAAGCTCGTTGCCATCACCGCGGCGATGCCAAGCGGGACGGGTCTTTCGCATTTCGTCAAGGCCCATCCCGGCCGCTATTTCGATGTCGGCATCGCGGAGGAGCATGCCACCCTTTTCGCCTGCGGTCTGGCCACACAGGGCTTGCAACCGTTCTTAGCGATTTACTCCACGTTTTTCCAGCGCGCCTACGACATGGCGATTCATGATATCGCCATCCAGAACCTGAACGTGAAGTTGTGCATGGATCGCGCCGGGTTAAGTGGCGACGACGGCCCGACACATCACGGCTTGTTCGACATCGGATATCTCCGACACGTCCCGAATTGGGTGCACATGCAGCCGAAGGATGAGGACGAGTTCGTCGATATGCTTTGGACCATGGCGCACTACAACTCCGGTCCAATCGCCGTTCGTTATCCACGAGGATCGGGGCCAGGCGTAAAAATCAAACCGGAGCCCAAGCTTCTCGAAATCGGTAAAGCGGAGGTCGCACAGCATGGCCGCGACGTGGCCATCTTTGGCTTGGGCAACATGTTTGAAGTGGCCCAGGAAGCGGCGCGCAAACTTGAAGAGAAGGGAATTTCGGTGGCGCTTATCAATCCACGCTGGATCAAACCGCTCGATACCGGCACCCTCGAATTTTTCGCACGCAGCGTCGAAGTTGTTTGCACGATCGAGGATCACGTGTTGCACAACGGTTTTGGCTGTGCAGTGATGGAACATCTGCACTCGCAAATGATTAACACGCCGGTGGTACGCATCGGCTGGCCCGATCAATTCATCGAGCACGGCGCCGTCCCGATCCTGCGCAAGAAACACGGCATCACCGCCGATGCGCTCGTGGAAAAAGCGCTCCCCCTCCTACGCAAGAAATCCAATCTTCGCCCGTCTGTGGCCTAACAAAAGCGAAGGGCGCCCTCGTTTCCGAAAGCGCCCTTCATATTTTCGATGGCGATAAGCCGAATTCTGTACGGTCGCCGTGGCGACCGCGATGATCATTTATCTCATCCGGTGCCGATTTCACGGAACCAAACGCCCGACGCTTGTGCGCGTCGTGATGCGACGATACCCGAGGATTTTATCGGGCCGGCTGCCCTTCCTCTGTTTTGTCTTGCACCGCATGGGGTTTTTCGTGCCTCGCGAATTACTTCGTGAGCGGTGAGCTCTTACCTCGCCTTTTCACCCTTGCCTGCACTTTGTTGCCAAAGAACCGGCGGTGTTTTTTCTGTGACACTCTCCGTCACCACAGTTTTTCAACTGTGGCGCCCGCGTATTTTACGCGGCATGCCGCCGTATGGTGTTCGGACTTTCCTCCAGCAAATCCTGCGATTCACCAGCGATCATCTGCCATCGGCGGGTAATTTATCACAGCCAGTCAGAAAGAAAAGAGAACCGCGGATTGCGCGTATGAAACGGCTGCCAAATCAAAGCGGAGCGGGCACAGTGATGAAAAAAATTGCGATCATCGCGAGCGCGATAACGAGTTTGCCGATCATTGCACCGAGATTTCCCAGCAAACTTCCCCAGCCAGCCCGGCCGGCATCGATCATTCGTTTGCCGGCGATGAATTCACCGGCGACCGCACCGATAACCGGGCCGACAAACAGGCCAACGATCCCGAAGAAGATACCGATGAGCGCTCCAAGCAGCGCTCCGACCACCCCCCACTTTGTCGCTCCGAAATATCGCGCACCGAAGTAGCCGCTTAGAAAATCGAGCGCGTACGACGCCACGGTCAACAGCACAAGGACAGTAATCGTTCCCCAGCCAACGCTTTTCTCCGGCCCAAGCATCATCCGGTGAAGCAGCGCGCCAGCAAGAATGATAATTGACCCCGGAAACACAGGCAGCACCGTGCCAATCAAGCCAATCGCAAACAGGATAACTACGATCGACCACCAGAAGAGTTCCATTTTGGACGTTGAAGAGTTAAAGCGCTGAAGCGTGACGCATCATTGTCAGTGTGATCCCGCAGGCGCGGGAGATGAATCTCTAGCTGTTTCTTCCGAAAGCGCTGCAATGAAAATCAGAGATGTTTCGCTTCGCCCAATATGACAGAAAGGCACTAGATAGTTCAACGGTTCAACACTTTAACGCTTCAACAGTTTAACGATTGCTTTGACCGTTCAGACGTCGAACCTATAGTGAAAGTCTCCCCCAGTTAACTCAAACTGGAGAATTTATTTATGGCACTCACTGTTGGAACTAAAGCGCCAGATTTCGCGTTATCGACCAAGGCCGCCGACGGGCCAAAGCAAACCAAATTGAGCGACAATTTCGGAAAGAAGAACACTCTTCCGCTTTTCTTTCCCATGGCCTTCACCGGCACTTGTACAACAGAGATGTGCGAGGTCAGCCAGGGTATGAACGCTTACAGCGATCTGAACGCGGCCGTTTACGGAATTAGCGGCGATAATCCGTTTGCTCAGGAAGCATGGGCACAAAAGGAGAAAATCACCGTGCCGTTGCTCAGCGACTACGAACACAAAGTCGCGAAGGAATACGGCGTGATGTACGAGTCCTTCCTGCCGCAAATGAACCTTGGCATGGGAGGCGTGCCGAAGCGATCTGCATTCATCATCGACAAGAATGGGTTGATCCAGTACGCGGAGAGCAACGACGACGCAAGACAGCTTCCCAACTTCGAGAAGATCAAAGCGAAACTGGAAGAACTGAAATGACGGGCGCGCTCAATGTCATCCCGAACGGAGTGAGGTACCTCACAATCGAAGCTTGGATTACTCCAGATAGCTTGCGTGAGTTTATCAGTCTGTGCGAGGTCCTCCGCTTCGCGCAGGATGATCGGGCTGAAAATGAACGACGAATTTAAGACACTGAAGAAATTTGACGCCAGCGAAGGCCGGGAAGGATTTTTGTTTTCGCTTCCGACGCTGGAGGAAGAGGGAATTGGGAAAATATCGCGGTTGCCGGTGAGTATCCGGATTGTTCTCGAATCGGTGCTGCGCAATTGCGACGGCCAAAAAGTCCGGCGCAAAGATGTTGAAGCGTTGGCGAACTGGAACGCGAAATCTCCGGCAAACGAGGAAATTCCATTCGTCGTTGCTCGCATCGTCTTGCAGGATTTCACCGGTGTGCCACTGGTGGTCGACCTCGCAGCGATGCGCAGCGCGGTGAAACGTCTCGGTCGTGACCCGAAAATCATTGAACCGCTCGTATCCGTTGATCTGGTGGTGGATCACTCCGTGCAGGTGGATTTCTTTGGTTCGGCCCGAGCGCTGGAACTTAACCTGGACATGGAATTCAAGCGCAACCGGGAGCGCTATCAGTTTTTAAAGTGGGGACAGCAAGCGTTCAAGACGTTCCAGCTGATCCCGCCTGGAATCGGAATCGTGCACCAGGTGAACCTCGAATACCTCGCCAAAGGCGTTCTCTCCTCTCAACCCTCAACTCTCAACTCCGTAAAGGAGCGTGGCTCCCACGGAGCTTTACGCTCTCAACTTTACTTCCCCGACACTCTCGTCGGCACTGATTCCCATACGACGATGATCAATGGTCTCGGCGTCGTTGGGTGGGGCGTGGGCGGAATCGAAGCGGAAGCGGGCATGCTTGGGCAGCCGGTCTACTTTCTTACGCCGGAAGTGGTGGGAGTGCACATGAGTGGGCAATTGCGCGAAGGTGTGACTGCGACAGATCTCGTTTTGCACATCACCCAATTGCTGCGTGCGCAAAAGGTAGTTGGCAAATTTGTCGAGTTTTACGGTGAAGGCGCCGCATCTCTGCCGGTTCCGGATCGGGCGACGATTGGAAACATGTCACCGGAGTACGGCGCGACGATGGGATATTTCCCGATCGATCAAGAATCGGTCGATTACTTGAGGGCAACGGGACGCAGCGAAGAGCAATGTCTTGCCTTCGAAAATTATTTTCGTGCGCAGAAGATGTTCGGCATGCCGCTCAGGGGCGAAATCGAATACAGCGTCGATATCGATCTGAATTTGGCCGAGGTGCAGCCAAGTGTTGCAGGACCAAAGAGACCGCAGGACAGGATCAACTTGCCGGATCTTGGAAAAACGTTTCGCGAGTTGCTCGAAAAACCAGTTCGTGACGGCGGCTACGGCAAACAAAACGTCGATCTTCGCGAAAAACACCTGGTGGAATTGAATGGCAGCGCTCCCCGCAACGGCGAGATGGCCTCAAGCGATAAAAAGGAAGATCAAGGAATTAACCCTGGGGATGAACTCAACAAGATTGAGATGACTTCAAACCGGCCAACCCCCGATCCTGGCAAAGAAATTGAAGCTGAGTCCAGCGACGTTTTTACGCACGGGCGCACTCACGTCGGGCATGGCAGCGTCCTGATCGCTGCAATCACTAGTTGCACGAATACCAGCAATCCGAGTGTGATGATTGCGGCCGGATTGCTCGCAAAGAAAGCAGTCGAACGTGGTCTACGCGTTGATCCTGCGGTCAAAACCTCTCTGGCGCCGGGCTCGCGCGTCGTTTCCGATTACCTGCACAAGACCGGTCTGCAAAAATACCTCGATCAACTCGGATTTAACCTGGTCGGTTACGGTTGTACCACCTGCATTGGCAACTCGGGGCCGCTCCACCCAAACATCGAGAAGGCGATCCATAAACACGATCTTGTTGCCGCCTCGGTCCTTTCCGGAAACCGTAACTTCGAAGCGCGCGTCCATCAGCATATCAAGGCAAATTTCCTGATGTCGCCGCCGCTGGTTGTCGCATTTGCGCTTGCAGGCCGCGTGCACATTAATCTCGCGCGCGAACCGTTGGGGAAAGATAGAGAGGGAAAGCAAATCTTCCTCCGAGATTTGTGGCCGAGTCTGAGTGAAATCCGGGACGCCCTGCAAACGGCGCTCGCACCTGACACGTTCCGCAAACTCTATCGCGATTTTGCAGATCAAAATCCGAAGTGGAACGAAATCCCTTCAAGCGCCGGCGACATTTACCAGTGGGACGAGAAGAGCGACTACATTCATGAGCCGCCTTTCTTCCAAAATTTCTCGATGGAGCCCGGGCACATCGAAGAGATTCGAGGCGCTCGCGCGCTTGGGATTTTCGGGGACTCAGTAACGACCGATCACATTTCCCCTGCGGGAGCAATCAAGGAAAGTTCGCCCGCTGGAAAGTATTTAAAGTCGCGTGGAATTCAGCCGCGAGATTTTAACAGTTACGGCAGCCGGCGCGGCAACGATCTGGTGATGACACGCGGAACGTTCGCCAATGTGCGGATCAAGAATTTGATGATGCCGGGAACTGAAGGCGGCGTGACTAAATATTTCTCGAATGGTGAAGGCGAAGAGATGTCAATCTTTGACGCAGCGATGAAATATGCAGAGACAAATACCCCGCTGATTATTCTCGCCGGGCACGAGTACGGCACGGGCTCGTCGCGAGACTGGGCCGCAAAGGGGACGCGTTTGTTAGGCGTGAAGGCGGCCGTTGCGGCAAGTTTCGAACGGATTCATCGCTCGAACCTTGTGGGCATGGGCGTGTTGCCCTTGCAATTTCCCGATGGAACAACAGCGCAATCACTCGGGCTCGCCGGCTCCGAGGTGTTTTCGATCGTTGGTTTGTCTGAAACAATTCAGCCCGGACAAACCGTAACGCTCGAGATCCAAGGCAAAGATCGGCAGAAGCGCTCCGTGCCTGTGAAGGTTCGCATCGATACGCCAATTGAAGTGGATTATTATCGCCACGGCGGGATTCTCCCGTTTGTACTGAGGCAACTGCTATCGAGATAACAATACGTCGCGCTTTTGCACCGTAATCGGAGAACCGTCGGCTATGAATGCTGAGCGTGGTGGCCGACTTAGCGTTTCAGCGAATTGTTCACTGTAGAGAGTTGCCACGTCGGCGTTCAATTCAAAGCTGGCCGCGTTCCAGATTTTCCAGCGTGGGTGTTCCACGCGGTATTCGCTGCAACCGTCCCGCACACAGGTGTATCCCCAATAATGTTCCGTAATAAATTCAGCGTGTGATCCGATGGCAATTGATTGCGGTCCACTGGATGCGCTCATCTTGAGGAATTCCCACTTCTTTCCGCGTCGCCAGCGATATTCGACGCTCAGTTTAGCGTCGACGTGCTCTATATTGTGCTTCATCGGGAGAGCGAAGTAGCGCTCTCCGTAAAATGCACGGGCAACCAGAGCAATCGCACGGCGAGGCACAAACTCGCGGACGAAAACTACACCGCGTCGCCAGGTGTCAGCCGATTTTCTTCTCACATAGAAACGCAGATTCACTTCTTCGAAATCGCGATGCAGTGGGATCGGAAGCCCCAGAAGACGGGTATCGAGAAATAGAAATCCGACGATACTGACGAACGTCTCGCCATTTTCATAGTAATCGATCTCCGTCCCGGCCGGAACGAGCGGTTCAATCAGAGCGGGATCGACGACGTAATTCAGCATCGCCAGATAACGCCAGTTAGCGGTAAGAAATGGTTTCATGCAGCGAAATCAACTTATCGGCGATCGCAACTGCCGCTACAAAGTCAGTCGTCAACCGCACGGACGCGATAGCGGAGCGCCATGCTGGCCCTCCATCTCGGGCACATGCGCGAGCCTGGTTAAATAATCACAGAAAAAGAAGGCGAGAAGGCAACCGACGAACGCCGTGAGAAGCGCGATGAATCAAGCACGAAGAACGCGCATGAAGATTTGCGGCTGGCTTGGTTGAAGTTGATCGAGTAACTCGCCGTTAGATTTTGCCGTCAAGCCACGGCAAAACCTTAAAGCGAGTAAAGGTCATTCGGATCCTAGGTCAGGATTTACCGACATGGGTTTCTGTCGTTCGGTACTGACGCCGCTGAAGCTCTCCTTGGCGGCATGTACAACGCTCTGCGGGACGTCGCGTGCATCTCCTTTCAACACGCCGGAATTGTTCTTTGTGGCCTCATGCTCGACTGCATCTCCCGCCGATTCTTTCGCAAAAATAAAGCTCGCGGTCACCACGCCGCGATTCTGGTCCGAAACGGAGATCACAGGCTGGCGCAGCAGACTGAGTTCTTCACTATTTAGTTTCGTAACCGGTCGGCCGAGAAGTTCGATCTGCTTATTCAAGAGGTCTGATTTGATTTTTAACCTGTCCAGCTCCGCCAGCATCAACTTTCTTGCTTCGTCTCGGCGCGCTTCTTCCTCCCGTTCTCGTACCACGATGTTTCGCAGGAGTTCGTTTTCTCTCATCAGTTGGTCCGTTTCCTCGCTGTTTTTGCCTGTCAACTTCGCGCTCTGAAGCTGCGCGCCAGTCTCATCCAACTGCACCCAAAGCTCCGCGATTCTGGCTACGAGATACTGATTCTGTTTCTGACTTTCGGTCAGTTGCTGCTGGAGCTGCGTAACCTCACGCTTCACTCCTACTAATTCTTCCTCGTTTGTTGAATTGTCGTTAGGGGGCACGTTTTTCTCTACATTTGCCAGATTCAGCTTAAGATCGGCAGTCTCGGCGAGCGGCGCCTGTCTGTGCTGTCCCTTTTCGCTCCCCGCCTTTAGCTGAGCGAGCGCTCCATCGCGCTGCTGCTCTATTGCAGTGATTTGCTTATTTGCCTCGTCAAGTTTCGCATTCGTTTCGTCCCTTTGACTTTCTGCTGTTGCCCGCGCCTCTTCCGCAACAGCAACTTCATTTTTCAAAGCGACGATCTCCGTGCGCAGCTGCTCCGTAGTGCTGTTTTCTTGTGACGACTGGAGCGCTTTGAACGATGCCTGCGTCTGCGCGAGTTGATCTCGTGCCTGACGTTCTGACTCCTTCAACGTCCCGATTTCCTTTTGTGCATTCTCAAGCTTGGAGCTCGTTTCCTCCAGATGCGTGTTGACGGATGCCCTTTCCTTTCGGGCGGTTTCGAGATCGCTGCCCGACTTTTCAAGCGCCGCTTGCAGTTGATCGACCTTGCGGCGCAATCTCTTCGTTGCCTCTTCAATCGCCCCACCGCTCGATACTTGGGAAATCGTGTCGAGGCCTTGCGGAGCTACGACCTCGGGACCGGGCTCAGACCAAGCCTCATTCTCTGGGAGCGAAGGAACAACTTCCGGTAGAGGGCTTGCAGCTGCGCTTAGTTCATTATGTCTCGATATGCGTTCCTGGACTCGCAAGATCCCTTCGCCGATCTTACGGCCGCGATATTCTACGATAGCTGGCTGCCAATCAGGTTGCGATCTACGCAACTCTTCAATCAGGCTTCCAGCAAACCGAAATTTGGCGAGGGCAGTCTTGAATCGGTTTTCGTGCTCGAGTTTTTCGCCCTGTTGCGCCGACAAATAGGCCTTAAGAAAAATTTCGCTCGGATCATCTTGCTGGCCGACAAGTAGGTCGCTCGCCAGGAAGAAAAAGAACAGCACGAGCAAAGCCGAACCGACTCGCCTCATGCGACGATGATGCGCCATTACAGGCCCGCGACGACCAGCTTTTCCCTCCACGGCCGTTGAGAAATAGCGGGCCGCCTAGGGAAAGTCGAGTCCTTTGTTTGCAAAAAGAGATTCGAATTTTAGAATCTTATTTCCGCGTCAGCGATGGTGGCCGTAGCTCAATGGTAGAGCCCCAGATTGTGGTTCTGGTTGTTGCGGGTTCGAGTCCCGTCGGCCACCCTTTCTCGCGGTGAGACGTGAGAAGCGATTAGTGAGAAGTCCCGCATTCGGTTCTCATCTGTCACTTCTCACTCAATCACTTTCAAATTGTGCCTGTAGCTCAACCGGATAGAGCTTCTGACTTCGGATCAGAAGGTTGGGGGTTCGAATCCCTCCAGGCACGAATAAATCTGCTGCGACATTGTACGCTGCATTGATATTCCGATAACGCAGCAAGAATGAGGACTTCTCGGGGACCGCGTTGCCTCGACGGGCGAGAACAACTATTGATGTCTCGAAGTGATGGATAGAGGACGAGACGAAAAGTTCATGCGCGCGGCGCTCAAGGAGGCCAAGAAGGCGCTCGGCCAGACTAGTCCCAATCCCGCGGTCGGAGCGGTTCTCGTAGTCGGCAATCAAATTGTGGCGAAAGGACGTCATCATGGAGCAGGCCGCGATCACGCTGAGATTGAATGCCTCCGCAATTTCGCCGCGCCGGTGCCCGCCCGGGCCACGCTTTATGTTACGCTGGAACCCTGCTCCACAGAAGGACGCACGGCTCCGTGCACAGATGCGATTCTCCAAGCCGGAATCAGAAACGTGGTCGTTGGGGCGATTGACGTGAATCCACGTCACTCCGGCAAGAGCATTGTGCAATTGCGAAATGCGAGCGTCAGCGTACGACAGGGTGTTTTGGCCGACGATTGCGCGGAAATTAATGAAGCTTTTAACAAATGGATTGTCACTGGACGTCCGTTTGTTATCGCAAAGTGTGGAATGTCGCTCGATG
>JBKPLM010000064.1:0-5660 GCA_046731655.1 Verrucomicrobiota bacterium
GCGTAACCGCAAATAGCCGTAATCAGTAGTGACAATCTTTGGCGTCTCCAGCTTTTCAGTGTCAGCGACACAGAGCGCCGCACTTCGCGCTTGCAACGCTTCAAAGACTTCATCGTCGAACCATGATTCGTGACGGAATTCGAACGCAGCGCGCATTCCGCCCGGCAGGCCATTCAAGAAATCGCCCAGAACAAAAGTGTCTTTCTTAAAATTCGGCGGGAGCTGGAAGAGTACGGGTCCTAATTTTTCGCCCAGCGCCGAGACTACATCATGGAAATATCGAAGTGTATCTGCGCATTCACGAAGTTTTGACCAATGCGTGATCTTCTGCGGCGCCTTCAATGCGAACCGAAAGTGCTCAGGAGTGAGCGCCTTCCAATTATCGATCGTCTTCGGCGCGGGAATTCGATGGAACGTGTAATTGATCTCCGTAGTCGAAAGACGTTCAGCGTAAAACGGCAACATTTTTGCTGCCGGCAAATCTTCCGGGTAAAAGTTCCCCTTCCACTCGGCATATTGAAAACCTGATGTCCCAATCCAAAATTTCATAATAAGCGCCGGGATAAAGACTTCTCCAAGTAAACGCAGGCTTTAAGAAGCCCAAAAGCCTTTTTAGGCGTCCGCCCCAAAGGCCGCATTCGAATTTAGTATAGCGGCGCGTTCTTCTTGAACGCTGAATCCAAACGGGAAAGAGGGACGCTTATCACCGCCGCAACTCAACTAAGAGGGGGAAATCATGAAAAGAATGCTCTTGAGCATTGCATTAGCAACGGTGGCATCGTTTGCGTGGGGGCAAACCACGCGGCAGCCACTCATGAATGAGCGAGAGACAACGCAACAACTACAACGGCCGACAACCACCACCCAGACAACGAGTGCCACGAGTACCACTGATGCCAGCGGGACAATTACGGAGTACACTCCGGGAAGCGCGATCGTGCTTAGAGAAAGCTCTGGGCCGGTCCGTTATCGCTTCGGCAAGACAGTTACTTATGTGACTCGGAGCGGTAGGGTTCTGGACGAAAACACGGTAAGAACGAGAGTCAGAGTCGGCGCTCCCGTCCGTGTGCACTACGTGGGAACAGGCCCCAACATGGTGGTGGATCGAGTGATCCTCGACGAGGACTAAAATCTAAGCTCATTTGTCTCCATCGCGCCTTTCTGTTCTGCCTTTTTGGCAGAACAGCAAAGGTGCGTTTTGTTTAAAGCCTCGATAATGAAGATTTCAACTTGCTCGAACTTCGTTACACAATCTCATATAAGGCTTGGCAACCGAAAATCAGATGGCTACTGAAGCTCTCGCGGCCCGGGCCTTAAACGTTCTGCACGATTGGGTCCAATCCGAAAGCCTTCGGAAGCATTGCTATGCGGTCGCCGACTCGATGAAGCATTTTGCCCAATTACGTGGCGAAGATGGCGATCTTTGGGAAGCCGTCGGCCTATTGCACGACATGGATTACGAGCGCCATCCGAACCTGGAACGCAGCGCGACGGAGGGCCACCCATTTGTCGGAGTTGCGTGGCTTCGCGACCGCGGATGGAGCGAGGAAGTGTGTCGCGCAATTCTTTCGCACGCGGATTACGCAAACGTTTCGCGTGAAACGCCGCTCGAAAAAACGTTGTTCGCTGTCGATGAACTAAGCAGTTTTATTGTCGCTGTCGCCCTTGTTCGTCCGACAAAGAGCATTCACGACGTCGATGTTCGGGCCGTAAAAAAGAAGATGAAAGACAAAGCGTTCGCCCGCGCCGTGAATCGCGAGGACATCCTTCGTGGCACCGAGCAGCTCAGCATGCCGCTCGATGACGTCATCACAAACGTGATCGCGGCGTTAAAAGCAGATGCAGCGCGGCTCGGCCTCAGCGGCACGACGGCGAGTTAATCTAGGGACTTTCAATTGCGCCGGCCATTTGTTTGAAGAGCAATTTCCGTTTCACGTTCAGCGAATCCGGATTGTCGAAATAGCCGTCGACCCAGGCGCCGTTTTCCTTCAGAAACGGGTCGAAGTGCGTTTTGTGGCCGGCGAGCCATTCGCGAAAGGCAAAATGATCGAACAACCGGACAAACTCGGTGAAGTAAATATCGGCGACGCGCTGGTCGCCTTTGATGATGAGCGTGTTCTCATCATTCTTGGAAGTCGAGTTTTCGCTGTAATTGGCCGAACCGGAAATTACTGTCGGCGTTTCGCCTAACGGATCGATCAGAATAATCTTGTTGTGCAGAAAATCGATGCCTGACTTGATCAGACTGCCGCTGCTCTTTTCGGCAGCCCACTGATCGAAATCGGAGTGAATGTAAGAGCCAGCCACGACCTCGACATCGCGATCGTTCGTCTTGAATGTGTTGTAGCCTTTGTGGCTGTCGAGCAAGATGTAGCGCAAATAAGGTTTATCTTCGCCAAAGACGCTCTGGAATCGCTTGTCGATGTTGAAGGGATAAATGCAGCAGACCATCTCCGACGCCGCTTCGATCAAGTCGGCATAGGTTTGCAGCATGTTGTTCGTTTTCCGCGGACTAAAGAAAACGGAAATGCCCGCGCCGACACCCGCCACTTGGACATCCGCGCCGTCCTTTAATGCCATCACTTCACTCCGGTAAGTTTTGCGATCAAGATTGCAGTAAACCAGTTTCCAATATTCAAAATAACGGGCGGCGATTTTCGGATCATTGATTTGATGGCCGGTGTTGCAGTGGCCGAAGATTCCCTTTTCGGAAATGTTGGTCGAGCCGGTCCAGACGCGGATGGGTTTGTCGTTTTTGTCGATCAAAACAAAAAATTTGTTGTGCGCCTGGGTCACTTGATTGTCGCGCACTTTGCTGACGAGCGAAGACGCGTGCGCCTTCTGCAAGGCAAGCTTGTTTTCCGCGCCGTAATTTTTGGCGTCGTAAACGACATTCACATCCACGCCTTTTTGTTGCGCGGCTTTCAACGCCGACAGCACACCCGGGTAATGAAATTCGTAACACGCGCCGCGCAGCTTTTGTCCTTTGCTCGCTCTGGCGATGAAAGCGAGCAGTCCTTCATACAGTCCGCGCGACAACCAGCGATAAGCCCGCGCTTGTTCCACCTTGTCGGCCATCTTATCCGGACGCTGATTGCCAAATTGTTCGGCATAGGACTGACTACCGGAAACGCCACGGTTGAAAAAGATGCCGTGCTTGCCAGCGATGTGCGGCTCGCTTGTGATAGTGATCTGCTCTTTCGCGTAAATCTGGAGGTTCTTAGGCGTGCCGTTGAACGCGGTCACCAGATAGGTGTACTCGGTGCCTGGCGCAACGGTGAAATCCTTCCATAAAAAACTCTGCACCGGATGCAGGTGCGTCGGATATTTTTGCCCTTTGACCTTTCCCAAATCTTTCTGCTCAATCGGGATGACTGAGCGAAAAAATTTCTGCCCATAGAGCCAAATTCGCTTCTTGCTCTTCGTTTCCACGCGCTCGAAAGCAAAACCGAGCAAACCGGCCGGCTTCGTCTTCAGATCCATGGAGAGAACGACCGAGTTAGTGCCGGCGACGGCGTACAGTTCCAATTCTGAACTGGTCTTCTTGCGCCTCATTCAGTGACTGGTTCACCGATTGTGCGCCGGGTCGCGACTTAACAGCAAGCTTATTTGTTAGGAATCGACTACGCTTTTTCCGCGATAATTTCCAAGACCAGCGGTGTGGTCATCAGCGCATTTGGGTTCTTTTCTGCCGAAGCCAAATCGGCGCGAACTTTGCCAGCGAATTCCTCGTCGATACGGCCCATTTCAATCAGCCGGGAAAGATAAGTTTCAATGAATGTAGCCGGCCATTGCCACATGTAATCCGTGGGACGCACAACGAACAGGTGCGGTCTGGCCGAGCGAATTGCGAAACCGTTCGCGGGAAGCATCGTGGACAGTGCCACTGCTCCGTCGGGCTCGCCGCCTGAATCGCGCCACGTTGCGATCACATGTTCGCGGAAATGTTCCTGATTCGGTAAACGCGGGAAAAAATGCCACGTTTCATAATGGCCGTATTCATGAAAAATCGCCACGCTTCCTTTGCGCATTACGTCGCTCAGCTTTCTGATCAACAAAGCAGGATCATTCACAAACGACATAACCCATCGACACCAGGAGAAATCGTAAGTTTGCCTGGGCAGTTCACCCGTCATTAAATCCAGCTCGTGAATCTTTACATTTGTGAGCGATCGCGCGCGGCATGCCTCTTCCATCGCGCGGACAAAGTTCTGCGAACGCTCAAGCGCGACGACTTCACCCGTCGGTCCGACAATTTCAGCAAGATCGACTGCTGCGTATCCGGGACCCGCACCGACGTCCAGTACCCGTTTGCCTACGGTAATGCCGGCTCTCTGCCAGCAATCTAAAACCACCGGACGCCAGACTCGGTGCTGCAATCCGAGCCTCGCCAATTCTTCGTTGTGGGTGCCCAGAACATAATCGCGATCTGTTGCCATTCCTGAATGGTTGCCCATTGCGGCAAGATTACCACGCGATTATTGCAGCGCGCAGTGGTTAACGAATCAAATGCAGAACCATTCTGGTGTTCGACCTCTGCTTTCGACTGGTATTTCATTCATTATCGGTGACGATACATGCAAATCACCGATATCCGATCGATGGAATACGAGATTCGACCACTTCTTGCCAAAGATGAGCCGATCCTCCGGGAGATGGTTTACCAAGGACTGTCCTCCGTTGGTAACCACCAACCTTCACGGGAGATCCTGCAGCGGCCGGAGTTCGCGCATTATGCCGACGGCTGGGGCCGGCCGGGCGATACCGGGTTTGTGGCACATGATAAGAAAGACGGATCAGTGCTCGGCGCCGTTTGGCTGCGCAAGCCGATCGGCAAACCTGATGCACCACCGGAACTCGCCTTTGCAGTGAAACCCGAACACCGCCGACATGGAATTGGCACCGCCCTCCTGACGCAACTGGTCCGCGCTAACCCTCATGAGTCAACAATTTCAGTCAGCCTCGTTGCAGGCAAACCGGTATTGCGCCTTTACGAACGCTTTGGATTCAAGATTGCGATAGAAGGACCGGACGCCATCGTAATGCGAAGACACGCGTAAAGTGCTGCCTCGGCAAGCAGGAGCGGAAGCATCTGTTCAACCGCACAGTGAAGAGCAGCTCAAGGTGCAAAGATCAGCAGCACAAAAACAGCGAAGAGGAGCAAGTGCACGCAACCTTGCAAGATATTAGTCCTCCTGCTCGTAAACGTAACCACACTTACTGCAAGCGTTAATAGCAGCAGTGGAAGGTTGCCACCCTGCACACCAAGCGTCACCGGTCGTTTTGTAATCAAGCTAATGGTCAGTACGGCAGGAATTGTGAGTCCGATGGTCGCAAGCACGGAACCGAGTAGGATGTTTATCGAACGCTGTAACTGATTGCGCAAAGTGGATTGAATAGCGCCGATTCCCTCTGGTGTAAGCACCAAGGCCGCGATCATCGCGCCGCCAAACTCCTGAGGCAGGCCAAACTTCTCCATGCTGTTGTCCAAAGGGATGGCAAATTTTTCCGCCAGCAAAATCACGACGATCAGATAAAGGAGGAGCATCGGCGCGTGAAAAGCCGTTGATTGGACGTGCAATGAGTGATGACCTGGACTTGCTGCCACACCTGCCTGCTCCGATTCCATGAAATAACCGCGATGCCGCATTGTCTGAATC
>JBKPLM010000065.1:0-15728 GCA_046731655.1 Verrucomicrobiota bacterium
GTTCCCCGGTTCTCGAGATCGACATCCATTTCGATGACGTAGTTGTCCTTGTTCTCCGGGGATTTTTCGAAGAAAAATTTTTTCCGAACGGCGACTTGCTCCGCTGTTGTCCGCTCAAATTGCACAACCGAATTTGATTCAGTCGACGCGGTAAACTCAGAAAGCGTTGGTGCCGGTGGCTGCTCAATGATTGCGCCTATTGGCGCGCTTTGCGCCGAATTCAGCGCAACGCGTTGTCCGTTCTCGGCCATCTGCCCCAGGAGAACGGCTTCCTTGATGCCGCCTCCGCGATTCGTTAGATGCAGCTCGACATCTGAATTTCGCAGAGTTTCGATCTTCTCGGCAAAGCTCGTGACCGGTTCAGCACTCTTCGGAGTGGCCTCCGGGGCAGCCGGCGGCGGAGACGCTTCAAAAACTTTCGGCGTTGCCGTGGGCGACGCTTGCCCTGACGCGACATTGATCGGCGCGGGACGGGAAGGCATCTGTCTTGCTACGTAAATTTGCCACCCTACGAGTCCGATTACACAAAGGCTAACGACAATCCACGCAGTTCGATCCATAAATCGTAGTTCGAGTTCGAGCGGCTACTCAGCAGAGCCGGGCCCCATCGTCAAACCCGATTCTTGATGCGCGATGCCCGTCGCGATAGGCAAGCTGGTGGAAAAATTTTTGCCAGGTGGGACCGGATCGTATCCCCTTCCACCCCACGGCTGACACCGCACGAGGCGTTTTAATCCCAGCCAGCTTCCGCGGCAGATGCCGTGCGCCTCCGCTGCTTCCAGAAAATACGCCGAGCAGGTCGGCGTAAATCTGCAGCCTGAATCAGGTCCGCACAGCAAACAGAGGAGCGGCGAAAGCGTGCATTGATAAACGCGAATTATAGAACGAAGCAGCCAGAGCATCAGAGCAGGATAAAAGCGCGCCTCGCGAGACGCAACCATTCATCTTCCAAGGCGCGATAGCTTGCGTTCGCAGCATCGCGTCTTGCAATAAGTACGATCCAGAAGTCTTGTCGCAGATGATGCTGATGCCGGCGCACAATCTCCCGTAAACGTCGACGGACACGATTGCGGACTACCGCGCCGCCAAGGCGACGGGTAGTAATGAAGCCAACGCGACACAGGCCGGAATTTTCGACTGCAATTGCGCTGAGCGTTAACAGTTTGCCGCGCCGTACCAGGCCGTCTCGTTTGAGGCGGTCGTATTCGGACGCGCGCGTCAAGCGCCGCTGCTTTGGAAATGAAAACGAACTTGGCCGCTCCATATCGGTTGTCGATTCGTTACCATAGAAAACGTTGGAGGACGGAGCTCTGCGACGCCAATCTCGAGCTCACGGAGCTCGGCCCCTGCAAGTAGGATGCACATCCGTACAGCAAAAGCCTTCTCCCGAAGGATTTTGGGAGAAGACTTCGCGAAGAGGAAAGCCGACGAATTTACGGACTAGGTGACGTCTCAGAAGCGGGAGATTCAGTCGTTGTGGCAGGAGATTCCGTAGTCGTCGCGGGAGTGGTTGTTTCAGTTGTCGTTGGCGGACTCGTGGCTGCTGGGCTTGCCGCGGGTTCGGTTGTCTCGGTCTTTTGCTCGCACGCCGCAAGGAGCGCAGCACTGGCCAGAATGCAGATATATTTTTTCATAGTGTTAATTGTAAAAGGCATATTGCTTTAACAGACTAATCGGAGCAAGGCGGTTTTTGACCGCATTCGATTCCTCTCTTTAAGAGCAAACGGTTGATAGACGCCGATTAAAGCGGGGCCTCGTATTTGAGGCCGTGCGCCTCCGCCACCGCCTTACATGTAAGCCGTCCATCCCGGGTGTTGATGCCACCAATCAGGGCGGGTTGTTTTTTACATGCTCCTTCGAGACCGAGATCGGCGAGCAATTCCACGTAACGAAAGGTGACGTTCGTAAGCGCCTGTGTAGCCGTGCGTGAATAGGCTGCGGGCATGTTCGCCACGCAATAATGCGTAACACCTTCCTCTACGTAAACTGGATCAAGGTGCGTGGTGGGTCGCGATGTTTCCGCGCAACCGCCTTGATCGATAGAAATATCTACCAACACGCTGCCCGGCTTCATTTTTCGCAGCATCTGGCGCGTGATTAACTTCGGCGCTTTTGCTCCCGGCAAAAGCACGGCGCCGATCAGCAAATCGCAATCCGCCATCAAGTCCTGCAAGTTTGCTTCGCTTGAATAGAGCGTATTGGTGTTTTCCATCGCGAGGTCGAGGTAACGCAGACGTTCCAGATCAACATCGAGTATCGTGACTTCTGCGCCCAGCCCGGTTGCCATGCGCGCTGCATTCACACCCGACGTTCCGCCGCCCACAACGACGACGCGTCCAGGCAAAACTCCCGGCACACCGCCCAATAAGACTCCGCTGCCGCCATTGTATTTGGCGAGAAAATTCGCACCCATCACCGTCGACATGCGACCCGCGATTTCGCTCATCGGCTCGAGCAGTGGCAAACGATGATTGATCTGAATCGTCTCGTACGCCACTGCGGTCACGTCCGACTTCAGCAGCGCCTCGGTAAGAGTTTTACTTGCCGCCAGATGCAGATACGTGAAGAGGATTTGGCCCTCGCGCAGCAATGGAAACTCCGCCTCAAGCGGCTCTTTCACTTTCACAACCATGTCAGCCCGCGCGAAAACCTCTTTCGCTTGATCGACAATCTCAGCGCCCGCTTTGATGTACTCTTCATCCGGATAACCCGAGCCAATACCGGCGTTCTTTTGTACCACGACTGAATGCCCCCGCTTCGTGAGTTGACTCGCAGCCGATGGCAGCAGGGCGACGCGTTGCTCCTGCTCTTTAACTTCTTTCGGGACCCCGATGATCATATGGAAAGTGAGAAGTGATTAGTGATTAGTGATTAGAGGTAATCAAGCCAAATTACTTCTCACCTCTCACTTCTTACGCTTCATCAGTTTAGCGACGGATCGTCCGGCGCAGCAGCTAGCATTCTATACCACGGTCCCAGCCCGCGCATGATTTCAAACCACAGGTTGGGGAGACGATCAAGTTTAAGCACCGAGGGATTGGCTTTTTGAAGGAGCCACGCTTTCTGCTTCATCTCGCTTTCAAGCTGTCCCGCTCCCCAGCCCGCATAGCCTACAAACGCGCAAACTGTGATTACTTTTTTTTGGTCAACTACATCGCTTGTTTCGTCTACAGCTACATTGTGATTGAGTTTGAGTTCTCCGCCTTGGTGCCATTCAAACGCCGCAAACATTAGTTGATTTTTCCCCACAGGTCCGCCGAGAAAAACGGGCACCTCAGCAAGGCCTGCCGGTGGTATTTCCGTCACCAGATCCGCTACCTGTCTGTCGAGCGGGCGATTAATAATGACGCCCAAAGCGCCCTCGCCCGGGTCATGCTCGGAAATGAAAAGCACGGTCCGTCGGAAATTCGGATCGAGCATATTGGGATGAGCGACCAGCAATGAACCAGCAAGGCTGCGCGAGGATGCCTCATCATCCAAATTACGCATGTAAAACTAGAGACTGCGATGCGCGCTCGCGCAACCAGTCTCGCGGAACGATCTGGCGCGTCCGTCCATGCGAATTTTTTCGCATAAAATTGTTGCGATCTGCCGGAAGCTCGTTTAGTAGCCTCGAAGTTTTTCAAAATTGTTCTGGGGGGAACAGCCGCCCTTCACGCCTATCGGGTGTGGGGGGCGGTAATTTTTTGGAGGGGAAAACGTCCAACGCTCAACGCCGAACGCTCAATCCCGAAACGAAAAATGGCCAATCTGCGGAGCCGGTTCACCGTTTCGCCGCGTCACCGTTTCATTCTTCTTCGTGCTCCTGTTCGTGCTCACCTGCCCCGCCGTGGTTAGACGAAAGAGGATGCTCGTGCTCGATTAGATCCTGAGCAAAACAAACGCCCAGCGCTCAATGTCAAAGTCAGCAATCTCAGGACGCATCTCCTGGCCGCTCGCGTTCACTTTGATCGCCATCATCGTCGCGATAGCGTTCACGATCATTTTTTGGCGGATTGAAACCTGGCCGGCCCGCACAGCGCAACAAAGCACCGCCGAGCTTGAGAAGCTGGGCAAAGATTTACGCAGCGCTTTTATCGACATCGCACATTTGCAGCCGCGCATCACGATTAACAGCCGTGTCTATATGGAACAGACGAGGCCTGTGAGCGAACTGGTTGTTTTGTCACGGCGCATCGAAGTTGAACACGAACTGCTCCACACTTGGGTGGGCAGTTCGAAGCGTGTAAAGTTGCATGGCACATTCATCGTCAAAGCCGGTTTCAATCTACAGCAAACCCTGTCGATCGATATTCGCCCGAATGAGATCGTCATTCAGCTGCCGCACGCCCGGATCCTTGGTATCGAGCAGGAGCAGGTGGACGTCCTTGCGTTTGAAAATGGATTGTGGAACCGCATTTCAGGGCAGGACGTGCAAAGCGAATTATCGATCCTGCCTCAGCTTGCAAGGGAAAAAGCAGCAGAAAGTGACTTGCCGGCCGAAGCCGAGCGCGCGTTGCAACAGCAAATCGAGCAACGCGTCCACGCACCGCAACCACTGCATTTGATTTTCAAAGGTGGCGCTGCAAATGAAGCCAAAGAAACCACGAATACCCAATGACGAATGAACGTCGAAGGTCAAACCAAAAGAAAAACTGTGTCGCCTGTTTCTTGAGCTTCGTCATTAGGACTTCCTTTGTCCTTCGTCATTCACGCTTCGTCATTTCCACACCAATTTTAGATGCCCCTAAAAAGTCGATTTCTTTTAGTTAGTCTGTTTCTTCTACTCGCAGCATTGCTGGTACTCGGGCTTACGCCATTTGCTGTCTCCCATGGTGTTCGCTGGTGGATTTGGTGGAAAGCCCGCCAGGAGGGCTTCACTGTTAACATCGACAAGATCGATGCACCTTTCCTGCGTTCTGTTGCGATCCACCAGTTTCGGTTGAGAAACGCGCACGATGAGACGCTCCGCGTCGATCTTACAATCACGGATGCGGTGTTCGACTTAAATTTCAAACATATCCTCCTGCACAGACGCGGTCGCGCCATCAAGAATCTCTCGATTCGTGAATTGCATGGGGAGTTGCACCGAAGCAATTCCACTGCGCGAGCGATAACCCGGCGCGGGTGGGCAACACTGCACCGAATGCTTCCAGAGAATCTGACCGTCATCAACTCGGAGGTGCGGGTTGAAACCGGGCCGACGCTTGTTTTGCTACGAAACGGATTTCTATCCGCGAATCAGACCGAAGCGGGTCGGTTCAGTGCTGCCGAGGTCATGATCGCCTCACCGTGGTTTCACCAGACGTTTTCGCAAGTGCGCGGTGCAACTCATTGGGAAGGTGATCAGCTGACAATCGCCGGGCTCACTTTAACACACGGTCTCGACCTGCAGTCCGCAACGGCAGACTTGTCGCGGCTGGGGAACCAACGCGTGGGATTGCAGTTTGAAGCTGACGCGTTCGGTGGAAAAATTCGCGGAAACATTTCGCACGAATGGCGCTCTCAATATTCCAACTGGAAAATTGCTGGCGGAGCTACGGATATTTCCCTCGAGCAAACCTCGGAGGCATTCGGATTTGCCGATCGCGTTAGCGGTTTGCTCCACGCTGGTAACTTCACTTTTCGCGGAAACCTTGCTGAGCCGGACCGCGTGACCGCCTCGCTTTGGAGCGAACTGACCGGTCTTACGTGGCGCAATCGCACGGCCGAAGCGATCATGCTCGGCGCCGCCCTCTATAACCGCAGAATTCAGCTCCAGCAGCTCTATATAAAACAGCAAGCAAATCAATTCACTTTAAGCGGCGAAGCTGCATTTCCCTCAAGTGCATCCGGGTGGCTCAGTCCGGATTTTCGCGGCAATATTTCCGCATCGATCGATCAGCTGGGCGATTTTGCCGCTCTGTTTGGCGCGAACGCCGACGATTTTGCGGGCAAAATCACAATTGATGGAGCGATGGACACCCGCGACCGCAAATTTGGCGGCCATCTCATGGTCGAAGGCGCCTCCATCACATTTTTCAAGACGGCCATCGACAATCTGAGCGCAAAACTGAATTTGAAAACGACCGACCTGGAGATCGAACAATTGGCGATGACGCGCAAGAACGATTCTCTCAGCGGACAGGGCAAAATCGATCTGTCGCACGAGCACAATTATTCAGGGACGCTCGAAGCGAGACTAAATAATCTGCTCGAATACCTGTCGGTTCCGCGCGGAGCACCCGAAAAAGGAAACCCAATTCCAGCTGACGTTCAGGCTACGATCGATTCCAGCAAGTGGGATGTGCGCGGCGTGATCCACATGCCCAATTCCACCCCGATAAGCGTCACAGCCAATTTTCCTTTGCGAATTGGGACGGATTGGAACGCTTTTCAGCTCTCTCCGATGAATATGACACTCAACTTTCCATCGATCTTTCTCGCAAAGGCGCCTCAGCTTTTTCACCCGGAAATTTTCCGCGACGGCATTCTGAGCGGAAACATTTCGCTTTCCGAAACGTTGCAACATCCCCACATCGAGGGAGACATCCAGTTGGTAAACGGAAAGCTGTCCGGCGACGGAGGTGGTTCTATCAATCTCACGGAAGCCAGCGGCCGTATTGTTTTTGGAGGAAATCGCGCGTCGATAGAGTTTCTCAATGTTGCGGCCAAGGATACCGATCTTTCACTTCGTGGAGAAATTGATTTCCAGGATACAAGCAATGTGACGGTCAGGATAAATGGAGCGATGCCAATCTTCGATTTAACATCCTACCAAATCGATTGCATGAGCAAAATCGAATTCGTATCGGCGCCATTCACCCTCGCACCCGCTGTCGCAGAGTTGCAGTTCTGCGGAGCGCTCTTTCAACCCAACTGGACCATCGGTTTAAAAGAGCGAACGATCGCAGAATCCTCTGACATTCCAGATCCGAATGGTATTACCCGGGAATTTCCGCTCTGTTTCTCAGGTAATCCTTTGGAAAGCGCAACGTTATTGCTGGGATCACTTCCGCGACCCGAAGCACAGCCCACAGCGACGCCTCGCTCAAAAAAACGAACGACGCAAAGCCAGTGAGGTGCTCATGCGCCGTTTTTTGTAATTCCCCCGGGTTTTCCTGGAGTCATCCCGAACGAAGTGCTTGCCGCGCCGGAGCTCTTAGCGAAGGCGGGAGGAACCTCGCCTGGGCAGAGGAACTACTCTCGTTTCCAGCGTGATCCCAGCTGCGTAGGCGAGTGCTTCGCTCCGCTCAGCATGACACGCGTAGAATATAGTTCAGGTGCGCCCCGAAAATATGGGAAACGCTTAAGCGCCGCTAGGATTCCCTATCACCAGCCAGCGCGAAAGTTTCTCCTCGAGCTCGCGTGTGAAGTTCACGTTAAACTCCGCGCCTGCGTCCAGACGCAGTGCGTTGCCGTTTGCGCGATCGAACAGTAACCGAACCGGCCTCGAACCTGGCGAGCTGGCAAGGATCCTGCGCACTTCTCGTAATTCATCTCCCGTTGTAGCCGGAGAGAATTGCAACAGCACCGCGGACTCCTGATCTGCGTCTGTCGCGCCGTTGGGCTTTCGAGACGAAAGGGTCTTGATCTCCTGGGCCACGGCGCGAGGAACCTCATCCCGTTTATCCACCGTTCCTTTTATTTCAACGACGCGCCCCGCCTCCAGCGCGCCTGAAACTTTAAGGTAAACATCGTTCCACACCACCACTTCAAGCATATCCGCCCGGTCTTCTATCCAGATGACCGCAAACGGTTTGCCCTCTTTTCTTGTAAACTTTTTCTCAACTTCCACAATCGCACCGGCAATCTTAAAGGCCGCGCGATCGTCAAGATCGGCCAGTGAAGCGATTGATCGATAGCTTTTCGCTGCGAAAACATCTGCATACGCGTCGAGCGGATGGCCGCTAACGTAAAAACCGAGTAGCTCCTTCTCGTAGGAAAGTTTTTCGTGCTCGCTCCAAGGACTGGCCTGTCTCTTTCTCGACGTGGCGGAAGCAGTTGCTTCATCAAAGAGTGAAACCTGACCAGCGATCCTGTCGCGCTGCGCTGTAGCCGACGCGCTCACAGCGTCGTCAATACAGCCAAAAAGTTCGGAACGATCGCGGCCCAGGAAATCAAATGCGCCGGCTTTGATAAGGCTCTCAAGCATCTTGCGATTGGCGACGCGCGAGTCTAAACGCGTGCAGAAATCCTCCAATGAAACGAAATCACCTCGCTCTTTGCGTTCGCGAATTGCTGCTTCCATGGCCGCTTCGCCTACGTGTTTGATGGCGGCAAGACCGTAACGAATGGCGTTGGAGCCGTTGCCGCTATAGCCGGGAGCGCTGACCCCGGCAAATTGTGAACGCCCTACAGGCCCGCCGAGGTCAGCGCCCGCGGCTACAGTAGTCTCCGGCGTAAACTTCAAGCCACTTTTGTTGACGTCCGGCGGCAGGATGGAAATGCCCATTCTTTTGCATTCGCCAACGAAAATGGAAATTTTATCTGTGTTGTTGATCTCGTTACTCAGCAAACCCGCCATGAATTCCACCGGATAATGCGCCTTGAGATATGCGGTTTGATAACTAATCACGCCGTAGGCTGCACTGTGACTCTTGTTGAATCCGTAACCGGCGAATTTTTCCAGCAAATCGAAGATCGCATTCGCTTTCTTCTCAGGAATCTTGTTTGTGCGCGCACAGCCTTCGATGAAATTTTTTCTCTCTTTCGCCATCTTCTCCTTGTCTTTCTTGCCCATGGCCCGCCGGAGAAGATCGGCTTGGGCGAGTGAATAGCCGGCAAGTTTGCTCGCCGCAGCCATCACCTGTTCCTGGTAAATCATCACGCCGTACGTATCGGCGCAGATACTTTCGAGCAGTGGATGCAGATACTTGATTGGCGTGACACCCTTTTTCGCCTTCACGTACTCGGGGATGAGTTCCATTGGGCCGGGCCGGTAAAGGGCGATCAACGCGATGATATCGTCGAGCTTCTTTACGTCGAACTGCCTGGACAAACTCGTCATCCCACCAGACTCCATCTGGAAAAGACCGATTGTTTCACCACGGTTGTAGAGGGCGAACGCAGCTGCGTCATCGAGCGGAATGTCCTTCAGAGAAAAGTTTGGCTCGCGCTCGTGAATCAACGCCAGCGTATCCTCAATGACAGTCAGCGTTTTCAATCCGAGAAAATCCATCTTCAAGAGGCCCAGATCATTGAGCGGACCCATGGCGTACTGGCTGATCACGTCGTTGCCCTTCACATCGCGGCAAAGAGGGATGTAATCAGACAAATCGCGATCGGCGATCACCACTCCCGCGGCGTGCACGCCCGCATTGCGCGACAAGCCTTCGAGGATTTTTGCGTAATCGAAAAGCTGCCGGGTCGCCGGCTCGGTGGCCACGGCTCGTTTCAGTTCCGGATTTTTTTCTACGGCTGAATCGAGCGTGATGTTCAGCTCATTTGGAATCATCTTTGCAATACGATCCGCATCGCGATAGCTCAACCCCATCACCCGGCCCACGTCGCGCACCACGCTTTTCGCCTTGAGTTTGCCAAACGTGATAATCTGCGCGACGCGACGTTCCCCGTACTTCTGCCGCACGTACTCGAGAACTTCTCCGCGACGTGCTTCGCAAAAATCAATGTCGATATCCGGCGGCGAAATGCGGTCCGGATTCAAAAATCGCTCGAAAAGCAATCCGAACTGAAGCGGATCAATGTCGGTGATCCCAAGAACGTAAGTAACCATAGACCCGGCGGCGGAGCCGCGTCCGGGCCCTACGGGAATGCCTTTTTCTTTGGCAAAATGAATGAAATCCCAAACAATGAGCAAATAGCTGACGAATCCGGTTTTTTCGAAAACGCCTAACTCGTAATCGAGCCGTCGAATCAATTCCGGGTCGTTAGCCGCGCGTTCGCCGTAGCGCCGCTGCAAACCTTCGTAACAAAGCTCGCGCAAATATTCGTCGCGCGTTTTCCCGGGCGGCGCCGGATACTCCGGATACTTGGATTGCCCAAACTCGAGATCGAGATGACAGCGTTCCCCAATTTCGAGCGTATTCGCAACTGCCTCGGGAAAATCGCGGAACAACTCGCGCATCTCAGCCGGTGATTTGAAATACAGCTCCGGCATATAACGCATCCGGTTCTCGTCCTGCACCATTTTGCCAGTGCCGATGCAAAGCATCACATCGTGCGCCTGATGATCGCTCCGGCGCAGAAAGTGAACATCATTGGCTGCGACTAATCCGACACCGATGTCCCGCGCAATTTGCGGCAGCGCTGTCATGCATTTGCGCTGTTCTTCCATCCCGTGGTCGTGCAATTCGATGAAAAAATTTTCCGCGCCGAGAATGTCCCGATATTCGGCTGCGCTCAGTTTCGCCTTCTCGATGTTGTTTGCTTGAATTGCGGAGTTGATTTCACCCGCGAGACAGCCACTCAGCCCGATCAAACCTTCCGAGTGCGCGGCGAGTAGCTCCTTGTCGATCCTGGGCGCGTAATGAAACCCTTCGAGGTGCGCTGCCGTCACCAGCTTGACGAGATTTCGATAGCCGGTCTCGTTTTTCGACAACAGAGTAAAATGATAGGCTGAATCGCGCCGCGAGCCCGGGCGGTCTTTATTTGATCCCGGGGCAATATAGGCTTCGCAACCGATGATCGGTTTCACACCGGCCCGCTGTGCTTCCTGGTAAAATTCAATCGCCCCGAACAAATTGCCGTGATCCGTGATCGCTACTGCCGGCATTTTGAATTCAGCCGCTTTTTTCATCAGCTCTTTCATCCGGATGGCGCCATCCAACAGCGAGTATTCAGTATGGAGATGCAGGTGAACGAAGGAGTCGCGAGCCATCGGTTTTCAGTATTAAACGCCAAAAATATTTCGCAAATCTGCCCAGCATGTCATCCCGAGCGGAGCGAGGGACCCCCTCAGTCGGAGCTTGCGTCACGCAAGACTGGACCAGAGTCGCAATATCGAGGACGCGGCGGAACTTTTACCGATATCTGTAATCTTCGAGATTTTGAGAGGTCCCTCTCTTCGCTCGGGATGCCCTTTTTTCATAAAAAAAATTCGTGATTGCAATCGTATCGCGGCATTGCTAAGAGAGCGCGTGCTGCGTTTAGCTTTCGATTGCAAGAGACCGCGCGATGCTGAGGTTACTTTGAGATGAAAAAACTGGAAGCCATCATCAAACCATTCAAGCTCGAGGAGGTCAAAGAGGCGCTGGCCGAGCTTGGGATCGAAGGGATGACTGTCACGGAAGTCAAAGGGTTCGGCCGGCAAAAGGGACACACGGAAATTTATCGCGGCAGTGAGTACACGGTCGATTTTCTGCCTAAAGTAAAAGTGGAAGTGGTAATGGCGGACGACATGGTGGAGAAGGCCGTGAGCGTAGTGGTGGCCGCCGCAAAAACGGGCAAAATCGGGGATGGAAAAGTGTTCGTGCTACCGGTAGAGCATGCCGTGCGCATCCGCACGGAAGAGATCGGCGAAAAAGCGGTGTGATGCAGAAGTTGATAGTTGAGAGCTGATAGTTGAGGGAACTACCAGCCTCGCGCGCGACTATCGTTTTGTGAGACGTGACACTAGGTCAATTTTGTTAAAGATTAGGTTTTTATTTCTCTCAACCCTCAACCATCAACTAACAACTCCTCAAAATGGCCAAAGACAAAACTCCATCCGACGTCAGCAAAATGATCAAAGACGGCAACGTGAAGTTGATCGACTTCAAGTTCACGGATTTGCTCGGCACCTGGCAGCATTTCACGACCACGCTCACCGAATACAACGAGGAGATATTCACCGACGGTCTTGGCTTTGACGGATCGAGCATTCGCGGCTGGCGCGTCATCAACGCCTCGGACATGCTTGTCATTCCGGATGCGACGACCGCGTGGATCGATGTCTTCAACGCCGAACCGACGCTGAGCTTGATTTGCACGATCGTCGATCCGATCACTCGTCAACCGTACGATCGCGATCCACGCGGTGTTGCCGAAAAGGCAGAGGCTTATCTCAAATCCACCGGCATCGCGGACACCGCGTTCTTCGGACCGGAAGCGGAATTTTTCATTTTCGACGATGTGCGATTTGCGAATAGCGCGAACGCGTCGTCATACATGGTCGATAGTGTCGAAGGACATTGGAACAGCGCTCGCGAAGAATTTCCAAACCTCGGTTACAAGATTCGGCCCAAGGAAGGCTATTTCCCGGTCTCACCGATGGATTCGCAACAAGATATTCGCAACGAAATGTGTTTGGAGCTGGAAAAAGCCGGCGTCGCGATCGAACGCCAGCATCACGAAGTTGCGACAGCCGGTCAGGCCGAGATCGACATCCGGTTCGCGCCGCTCAAACGCATGGGCGACAACATGCAGTATTACAAATATATCCTGCGCAACGTCGCCAAGCGGCACAACAGAACAGTCACGTTCATGCCGAAACCAATCTTCGCCGACAACGGGTCGGGCATGCACACTCACATGTCGCTTTGGAACGGCGATAAGCCGCTGTTTGCCGGCAACGGCTATGCCGGGCTGTCGGAACTGGCACTGTTTTTTATCGGCGGCATTTTGAAACACGCGCCTGCGCTCACCTGCCTGACAAATCCAACCACCAATAGCTACAAGCGGCTTGTTCCCGGGTTCGAAGCGCCGGTTAATCTCGCCTACTCCGCGCGCAATCGCTCGGCCGCCATTAGAATTCCGACCTATTCACCCAGTCCGAAGGCAAAGCGCATCGAATTCCGCACTCCGGACGCCGCTGCAAATCCATATCTCGCCTTCTCGGCGATGCTTCTCGCGGGTCTGGATGGAATCCAAAACCGCATGGACCCCGGCGATCCACTCGATAAAAACCTTTACGAACTGCCGCCGGAAGAACTCGCACAAGTCGCCAGCGTGCCCGATTCGCTCCGCGGCGCGATTGAAGCCCTCCAGGCTGATCATTCCTTCCTGTTGCGCGGCGACGTCTTCAACGAAGACTTCATCGCCAACTGGATCGACATGAAACAAAAGGAATACGACGCACTGCGTTTACGACCTCACCCGTATGAGTTCGCGATGTACTACGATGTGTGATTGCGGTGCGCTGGCGTAATTCTGGGGAGCGCACGCGTCTCGCGTGTTGGCGATGGCGTCCTCGCCATCGCGGACTTTCAATCCAGCGGACTCTTCACGCCGATGCCCTGTCGATTCAGCACGTGCGTGTAAATCATTGTCGTGCTCACGTCCTTGTGTCCCAACAACTCCTGCACGGTTCGAATGTCATGTCCATTTTCCAACAAATGCGTCGCAAACGAATGCCGCAGTGTATGACAGCTGGCTGACTTGCTGAGCCGCGCTTGGCGCACCGCTGCTTTTACGGCGTTTTCGAGATTCTTTTCGTTCACGTGATGCCGACGTTCAATTCCGGTGCGTGGATCAATCGAGCGTCGATCAGCTGGGAACACATACTGCCACGCCCATTCCCGTGACGCGCTTGGAATCTTTCGCTCCAGCGCGCCTCGCAAATGCACGCTTCCAAATCCTTCCGCTAAATCTCGCTGATGACGTGCCTTCACCTTGTCTAAGTGCTCACGCAATGGCGCAGCTAAACTCACGGGGAGCATTGTCTTTCGGTCTCGACCGCCCTTGGGATCACGCACCGTGATGTGAAGATAGTGCAGATCCACATCTTTGACGCGTAACCGGAGGCATTCGAGCAAACGCAAGCCACTTCCGTAAAGCAGCTGCGCCATCAAACGATATTGCCCATTCAATTGCGAAAGCACCGAGCGCACTTCTTCGGGCGACAGTACAACCGGCATTTTCGGCGGTCGCTTCACCCGTAAAGCGTGGCCGACGAACCCGAGCTCACGCCGTAATAATTCTTTGTACAAAAACAACAGGGCGTTAAGCGCTTGATTTTGCGTGGCAGCAGCCACACGACCGTTGATCGCAAGGCTACTTAGAAATGTCGACACATCTTTCTCGTCGAGCGCACTTGGGTGCCGTTTGCCGTGGAAAAGAATGTACCGGCGAATCCAGCCGACGTATGCTTCTTCAGTTCGCAAACTGTAATGACGAAGCCGCATGAGCTGCCGGACCTGGTCCAGCAGTTTCGGCTTGCTCTGCTTCGGGGCAGCCGGTAAAAAAGAAGGCATGCTTTCGTTTTACCCGGCGCCCCTCCCGGAGAAAAGCCGAAATAGGCGAAACAACCTTTCGTCGAATTGTAGTTGGCCAAAACGGCTAACGACGTTTGCCTTGACAGCGAACGTATAATTAAGCCGTTTCGGCCAACCCTCGTTGCAGCGAAACCTCAATCATATCGGAAATGAAAATGAGTTCTCCAGTTCGGTTACGCTGAACTCGTTTTTAGATGAAGTTGCCCGTTTGCCTTGTAGCCGTCGCGTTGCTCTGTACGCAGGTTCTCGGCGGAGAGCGGAGTTCGCCCGACTTGATGGGCCTGACGAAGATACAGGTCGTAAAGCGATTGGGCTTTCCAACAATAGCTCACATGATCCCCAGTGACGCGCAGGGCGGCCCAGGGTTTGAGATTTGGCAATATTACCAGCGTTCACCATCAGGCGGTCTTGAGCTGAGGCAAGTGGTATTCGGAAATTCTACAAAGAATTTAGGCCATGTTGTTGGATACGCTGCCGATATCGATCCAAAGCGCATCATCACCGCGGAGACACCGGATGGATTACGCGCTATTCTAGAGTACAACAGCAAGCATGGGATGTGACTTCATCTAACCAGGCGCTGGAGCGAACCGCTGACCGGCGCGAAGATTTATTTCGATGACTTCAACACTGAACTCCGAAGCACAGCTCGCTCTCGTCAGCGGTCGCTCATCTTTGTCTCGTTAGGCGCATGAAAGTTCTCGCCAGTCTTATCGTGGAATTCGCTCCTATCTTCTTGGTTGTCTGGTGGTGGCCCGAGCAGCGCGGGAGATCGAGCAGCAGGATTGCCCTGAACTGCGTTGGCACCGCGTTCGTCGCCTCTGGTATCTGCTCCTACATTGGCGCAAAGTATTTCGGCCTCACGGTTTTCGGCCGGGTATCCGCCATTACAGGCGAGCACGCCGCAGGTGCGTCTCTCTTCTTCATCACAATCGGTGTTGCGTTATTCTTGCTGCACTATGTCTTTCGTGCAGCTAGTCCGTTTGTCCATCGTGTTTACATGCGCACGACAAAACGCCTAACCAATCGCTCCAGCTAACCGCTGGCCGTTGCGATGACCAGATTTACTTTCGTGAGAACATTGTTGAAGTTAGCAAAGCTCGCTCCCGCCAGCGGTAGCTGAGCTCCATCTCGTTAGACGACTCGACGCCCTCCCGAAATGAAAGCCTCAACCGAATCACTGGATGACGGAACGCACACTCCAGGCCAAACTCAGTCGATCATTTGCGGCGGAGGCTGGAAGAACCCACCCAAACAATATCGCCTCAAAATCAAAGCGCTTTGCGGCGCGTTTCTCACGGTCGCCGCCGCTGCCGCTGGCATCAGCTACTACCCCGCCCTCGGAGCTTTCGGACTTATTCCGACGAGCGTTCTGTTAATTTCTACCGTTTTGCTATTCCGTTTTGAGCGTCCTGCCACCTTCCTCGGCCCACAGGACGGTGACCACGACATCCGCAATCTCTACGGTTGGAGTGGCACTCGGCGAGAAAAGCACAGCAGAGAACAGCCTGATGATGACAAAGTCGCCTAACCAATCGCTCGAGCCAACCGCTGGCCGCCGTACTGAAAGGCTGAAGGATGAATTATGAAGATGAAGTGAAAGCAAAGCTCGCTGCC
>JBKPLM010000066.1:0-7966 GCA_046731655.1 Verrucomicrobiota bacterium
GCGATAGACTTCGCGTCGTTGCCGCCTTCGCCGATGCTACGGCGTGCCAAGGAATCGTTAAAAGATTAAGGCTAAAGTGTCGAAGCGTAGCAGGAGTTGCTAGCTCAATAGATGATCCAGCGAATCGAGACAAATCTGCGACCAATTCTCCAATAATTCCCGGCGGGCCATTAATTCTTCCTTTGTCAGGAACGTTAGACCTGTGATCATTGCCTCACGTTTCTGCACTTTCGGCTCTTTCAATTTGAAGATGTGCACGATCCCCAGGTGAACGCGTCCCACTTCGGTTGAGTCGTCATTCAAGAGCGCAACGATTCGATCCGCAAACGGAGAGTCGATCTTGATTTCCTCGTTTACCTCGCGTTCGACTCCGGCGCGATACGCTTGCTCGTCCATCACAAAAAGCGATTCGTCCGTCTCGTTCATATGACCGCCGATACCAATCGAGCCTTTCGCCACCAGCCGCTGTTCGCCTGCCTTCTTGCCGCGCACATAATGAAGCACCGTCTTTTCAAAAGCGATCAGCGCATAGGGAATGATTTGCTTATAGGCGGGGTTGGTCTCCGCTTCGGGACGTGGAATGAAGAAATTGCGTCCGCGCGACAGAATCGCCCGCAAATATTTTTCGGGCTCGAAGTTTAATCCCTGAAAAGTCCCGAGCTCATCGAAGAGTTCTCGCCTAATGACCAGGACATTCTCGTTCGGCGGATTCATGAGCCTGTCATTCTGAGCGAAACGAAGTGGAGCCGAAGAATGCTGTCGCAAAGCCGAGTATATTGCAGCGGGATGCCTCGACTTCGCTCGACATGACACGAAAGATCAAAACGAATAGCTCACGCCCACTTGCGGCCCGAAAAGATTCAAGCTGGGATTGGGATCGGTTTGCCCGCCATTCGAGAGATGTTGATAAAGCGCACCCACGCTGATCTTCCAGTGATCGTCCACGAGGTAGGAAATCCCGGCTGCCGATAAAATGTTGAATGTAAAATCCTGGCCCTGGCCACCCGGAACTTCTGGATGACTGTCAATCCATCCCAAACCGAGTCCACCCGAAACGTAGGGAACGAACCGGCAGCCCGAACGAACAAAGTTATAACGCATGCCCAGATTAAACCCGAAATAATGATTCTCGATCCCGCGAAAGATCGGCTCCGCGATCGCGCTAATATAGAATTGGTTGTAGCCGCGCAGCCAGATGTCGCGCTCCACAACTCCCCAACGAACCCGCGCGGTTAGGAACTCCGCACCAATTTCGTAACCGGTAGGCGGGTTGATCGCCCCGAACAAATATCCCGACTCGACTGCCAATTCGAACCGGTGCGGATTGAGTAGTTCGGTCGTTTCTTCGGTGCGCTGCTGTTCAGTCCCGCCGAATGTTTGCGAATACACGAGAACGATTGCAGAGACAGTAAAAGCCTGAAGTGCTTTCATACGGCGCGCCAACGATAAGGACACCTGATCGGATTGCAATCGGCCTGCGCAGTGCTGTAGCCGCGCTCCATCGGTGGTCATATACAGCCGATACAGCATTCTGCCAGATCGTGAGGCAACGGGCTGGTCCATTCGTGTTCGCCTTCTATCGCGAGTCGCGCCGAATGCAAAGCATGTCGCGGTATGAGCAGCTCACGTTCGAGCTCAGATGTCCATCCGGTCTCGATGAAACGCACGTAAAGCTGTTCGTCAGGTCCGTAAATTTTGTCGCCCACAATGGGATGACCAATCGAAGCGAGATGCACTCGAATCTGATGCGTGCGTCCGGTATGCGGGGTTGCGCGGATTAAACTGAATTTGTCAGCCGGGCGCATACGCTCGATCGGCACGCCAGGCGATCGCATAAAACGCCGCTCCACGTGAAGTTCAGTCTGCGCTGGTGCACCGGCCGGGTGGATCGTTTGCTTTAACCAGATCACGGAGTGTTGATGCTTGCCTTGCCGATCCAAGGGCGCATCAACGAGTGTGCTTTCCCACTCGGGCCAACCCCAGACAATGGCCAGATATTCTTTTTTTAGTTGTCGCCGCTGCATCAACATCCCGAATCGGCGCGCGACATCAGCCTTCTTGGCCACCAGCACCAGACCGCTGGTCTCGCGATCAAGCCGATTCACAATGGATACCTGTCCGCCGGCAGCAACTTCGAACGCGAAAAGTCCACGCAATTCCTGCCACAAGGTTCGCGTTCCATCCGGTTTCGTGGGATGAATCAGAAGAAACGGCGGTTTATCGACAACGGCATAATCGTCGGTTTCATCGATGATTTTGAAGTCGAGTAACGGCGGCGACTCAATCATTCCGTGGCAACAATAGCCACGATTGCCTTGACCTCATTCCCAAAACTGCTTTACCTAGCCTCTTAAACTTTTGACAGGAGCACGTGTTGGACCCCAAAGACATCAAAGAAATCAAAACCATCATCGATTTGATGAAGAAGAATGACCTTTCGGTTTTCGAGATCGAGAAGGAGGGCTTCCGTTTAAAACTTCAAAGAGGCCCCTCAGGTCAGACCGAGCCGGTTTCTGCGCCGGCTGTGGCGGCGCAGTCCAAAACGGCCGCAACGGCCGCTGAAACGGTACCAGCTATTCCGAAAACAATCGAAAGCGTGCAGCTGAAAGAAATCGTTTCACCGATGGTGGGTACATTTTATAGCGCTGCATCGCCGGACGCCGCGCCCTTTGTTGATGTTGGAAAAACCGTTACGGAGGAAACGGTGGTTTGCATTATCGAGGCGATGAAAGTCATGAACGAAATCAAGGCAGAAACGAGCGGCATCATCGCCGAGGTCGTGGCTGAAAACGGTAAGCCGGTCCAGTTTGGCCAGGTGCTTTTTAAAGTTCGTTGATGCATCCCCCGAATTTTAGTTGTAAGGCAGGCGCATCGCCTGCCAATCCGCGTGGCTAAGGCGGCAAGCGGAGCGCTTGCCCTACAATTTCCAATTCATGTTTGAGAAAGTCTTGGTTGCCAATCGCGGTGAGATCGCCCTGCGCGTGATTCGCGCCTGCAAGGAGCTCGGGATCCGAACCCTCGCGGTTTATTCTGAGGCCGACGTCGATTCACTGCATGTGCAACTCGCGGATGAATCCATTTGCATCGGCGCGGCGCCTAGCTCGGAAAGTTACCTCAAGATCGACCGCATCATGAGCGCCGCCGAGATTGGCGATGTCGATGCGATTCATCCCGGCTATGGATTTCTCGCTGAGAATCCCCATTTTGCGGAAGTCTGTGAAAGCTGCAATATCAAGTTCATTGGACCTTCGTCGCAGGCTATGCAGGCGATGGGCGATAAGAATGCGGCGCGCACTGCGGCGCGAAAAGCCGGCGTGCCCGTGACACCTGGAAGCGACGGAATTGTCGAGACAGAGAGCGACGCAATCAGAATCGCAAGGAAGATCGGTTATCCTGTAATGATCAAAGCGTCCGCGGGCGGAGGCGGACGCGGAATGCGCGTGGCGCACAATGAACCGAGCCTTCAATCAGCTTTTCACGGTGCGCGTCATGAAGCTGAGAAGGCTTTCGGGAACGATCAGGTCTATCTTGAGAAGCTCATTATCAATCCACATCATGTCGAATTTCAGATTGTTGCTGACAGTCATGGTCACATGGTTCATCTGGGCGAGCGCGATTGTTCCATTCAGCGGCGCAATCAGAAAGTAATCGAAGAATGCCCATCCCCCCTCATAACGGCGAGTCTCCGCAAGAAAATGGGACACGCGGCAATAAAACTGGCCAAATCTGTCGGCTACGAAAACGCAGGTACAATTGAGTTTCTTGTCGACAAGGACCGCCATTTTTACTTCATGGAAATGAACACACGCATCCAGGTTGAGCACACAATCACGGAAGAGGTTTACGGATGCGATTTGGTAAAAGAACAAATCCGTATCGCCGCCGGCGAACCTCTTTCCGAGCACGTCGCGCATGCAACGCCCCGGCTGCACGCGATTGAATGTCGTATTAACGCGGAAGACCCGGCGAAGGATTTTCAGGCAACGCCGGGGCGAATCGACTTCTATTATGCGCCGGGCGGCCGCGGCGTTCGAATCGATTCGCACGTTTACACCGGTTACAGTGTACCGCCTTATTACGATTCATTGATTGCAAAAATCATCACGGTGGGCGCGACGCGGATCAATGCCATCGACCGGATGCGACGCGCCCTCGACGAATACTACATCACCGGAATCAAGACCACCGTGCCGTTTCACGCGGCTATCATGCGCAACGGAGAATTCCGGGCCGGAAACTACGACACCGGCTTCATCGAGCGAGTCATGTCATCGGGCAAACTCGACCTCACGTCGCCACCGATTCGGCTGCACGAGTAAACCAAAGCAGCGCGAGCTTGTTTCGCCTCTTAAGTGAAGTTGCCTCTCAGTTTTGATCTCGACAGATGTACGACATTTGTCTGAGACTCCACATCTATGAACAAAACAAGAACATTAGTTCTCAACATGCTTTACCTGGGCTGCGTTGGCTTTTTGGCAAAGGTTGAGGCGGTCAGTCCGCCACCGGATGGAAGCTATCCTGGAGCCAACACCGCAGAAGGTCAGGAGGCTCTTTTTAGCCTTTCCACCGGTGTGTACAACACAGCAGTTGGTTGGCTTTCGCTCGGAAGCGTCACAACCGGCGAGTTGAACACCGGTGTTGGCGCTGGAACGCTTGTCTTCAATACCGCAGACGGAAATACCGCCACTGGTGCTGGAGCGCTTTTTAGTAACACAAGCGGCTTCGGCAACGCTGCAAATGGATCATTTGCATTGTTTAGCAACACCACAGGCAATAACAACACAGCGGTCGGGCGTGAAGCTCTTGTTAACAATACGACTGGCGTTAGCAACACGGCCGTCGGTCGCGAGGCGCTCTCTAACAACGGCATAGGCAACAACAACACAGCGGTCGGGCGGGAGGCGCTTCTTAGCAATACCACCGGCGAAAGCAACGTTGCGATCGGTCGCGGCGCACTCGCCAACAGCACCACCGGTGTGTCTAACCTCGCCTTAGGCATTGATGCGGGGAACCAGGTCAGCACGGCCTCTAACGTTATCGCTATCGGGCACACCGCTGCAGACGTGAGCGACACCGCCTGGATCGGTAATGTCTTTGGCGTGACTACGCAGAGCGGCACCACGGCGCCAGTCATTGTATCCGACACTGGGCAACTCGGCACGGTCGCCTCGTCGGAGCGGTTCAAGAAGGACGTCGCCACAATGCAGAAAGCCAGCGAATCAGTCCTCTCACTTAGACCGGTCACGTTCCATTATAAGAGCGATGCCAAGGAAATACCGCAATTTGGTTTGATCGCTGAAGAAGTAGCAAAGGTGAATCCCGCGCTGGTGCTGTCCGATAAGGAAGGAAAACCGTACACCGTTCGCTACGAGGCAGTGAACGCGATGTTGCTCAATGAGTTTTTGAAAGAACATCGCAAAGTCGAGCAACTGGAGAAGCAAATTGAAGCGCTCACTACTGGTCTACAGAGGGTCAGCGCCCAGCTTCAACTGCACAAACCGGAACCGCAGACTGTCCTAAGTAATCACTAAAGCTGTCAACCAAGCGAAGCAATGAGCCGCCGCGTTTCAAGCATGGCGGCTCTTTGAAAGCTTATTATTAGCATCAGGTTCGTGCAGCAACACGCGAAGCGTCATATCATGTCATCTTTGTAGACAAAACCTTGTGACAGCCATCTGGCGCAAGCATCTGATCATTTGTCTGTTTCTAGGGCTACTGGCGGCTCCCATCTACTTCCTGGATCTGGCGTTCCTTGGAGGTGGCGGCGGCAATTGGATCACGCTCGATTTCCGGGGGCTTATCTTTTGGACGTACATCACGTTGCTCGGCATCCATGTCATCCTAAGTTCAGTTGGCGTCGTGTTATTTCCCAAATCAGGAGCATTGCGCATTCACTTTTGGTCAATTGTGCTTTCCGTGATTCTGCTCGTAACGGGCTTCTTCACGTACGGGGAGCTGTTGCGCGCGCGAGTCATCTCCAATCGGCAGCGAACTTTAATGGAGAAATCGAGGTGGTGCTATTTGCCCGACGATCTTTATGAAGCGATCCGGGAGCGGGACTGGAGCCGACGGGAGCCCAGCCACAGAGACGCCATCTAGAGTGAGCTCGCCGCGGCGAGCGAATCAATCGAACCGGTTCATGCAACAAAAGCCACGTTGGCCACGAAATCCGAGGGTGTTGTAGAGGCGGGGGCGGGAATCGAACCCGCGAATAGCGGTTTTGCAGACCGCGACCTTACCACTTGGCTACCCCGCCATGTATCCGAGGAATGAGCGTAACGTCGGAGCACAGCGTGTCAACGTGGCGAAGCGATTAGTACCAACGAATGTGATTCGTGATCGGTGATTGGTGAATCAGTAAAATGATTACCGATTCAACTTCGAAAGCCTTCGCGAGCAAGCGATGTAGCGATTATCGTGGCGCGTGACTTCCCGCTCCTCGCAACTGTTTGCAGCAGCACAGAAACGCATCCCGGGCGGTGTCAATTCACCGGTGCGCGCGTTTCGCAATGTGGATGGGGCACCGTTTTTTGTTACGCGCGCGAAGGGCTCAAAGATTTGGGATGTCGATGGGAAGGAATATACCGACTACGTGGGAAGCTGGGGACCGGCGATCCTCGGTCACGCGCCGAAAGTTGTTATGCACGCAGTGGGGGAGGCTGTGGCGCACGGCGTAAGTTTTGGAATTCCGAATCCGTTGGAGGTGGAGATGGCGGAATTGATCTGCGAATGGATGCCATCGATCGAAAAAGTACGGATGGTGAACAGCGGCACGGAAGCGACCATGTCGTGTATTCGCCTCGCGCGTGCGTTCACTGGGCGCGATAGGATCATCAAGTTCGACGGTTGTTATCATGGCCATGTCGATGGGCTCCTGGTCAAAACAGGCAGTGGCGCGCTTACTCACGGGCGGCCTGACAGCGCCGGCGTGCCGCAGACATTTGCTGATCTCACCATCTCACTGCCATTCAATAATGCCGATCTTGTGCGAAGAGCGTTTGCTGAAAATAAGGGAAAAATTGCAGCGGTAATTGTAGAGCCGGTTCCCGCGAACGCGGGTCTTTACCTTCCGATCGACAGTTTTTTGTCGATGCTGAGAAACGAATGCACGGTTAATGGCGCGCTTTTGATTTTCGACGAAGTAATTACCGGTTTCCGTCTGGCGCGCGGCGGCGCGCAAGAAATTTACGGAGTCAAACCCGATCTTACAGCGTTAGGGAAAGTAATTGGCGGCGGACTCCCAGTCGGCGCATTCGGCGGACGAACCGAAATCATGGACCAGCTTTCGCCAGATGGCCCCGTTTATCAGGCGGGCACGTTGTCTGGCAATCCTTTGGCGATGGCTGCGGGTCTCGCGCAACTGCGTGAGCTTGAAAGGATCAACGGATGGAAATTACTGGAAGAGCTTGGCGCGCAATTCGAAAAACTCATTCGGAGTGCCATCAAGTTCGCCGCAACGAATCCGTCCCGTGGCGGACGTGTGCAGACCGACGTCACGTTTAATAGAGTCGGTTCGATGTTTTGTTTGTTCTTCGCCCAGGGACCGATTTTCGATCTTGCGAGCGCGCGGCGGAGCGATTTGAAAACATTCGCGAGATTCTTTCATGCTTGTTTAAGGCGCGGCATTTACTTCGCGCCATCGCAGTTTGAAACCGGGTTTATATCCACGGCGCACCTGCCAGAAGATGTGGAACGCACAGCCAATGCGGTACGCGAAGCGATGGCAGAGCTCTAGTAGAATCTATCCATCTGATCATTAAGTTTTTTAGCTGCCGCAATATGTGCCTTTGTCATTCCGATCTCGAAAGTATTCGGGGTTGCCCGGCGGGGGCTTTATGCGAAGGCTGGGAGGAATCTCTCGCTCTCAACCAAGAAAACATTGATCGAGAGATGCCTCGCTTCCGCTCGACATGACGACAACGAAGGACTCGCGAATTCGCCCGGCGGCGAAATTCTTTTTGGAAGG
>JBKPLM010000067.1:0-10425 GCA_046731655.1 Verrucomicrobiota bacterium
CTACCCAGCCGGAGCGCACGTCGGAAGACGTTGTTTACGAATTCGACGCCTCTGGGCTAATCTCGGCGGGCTTGGACCCGGCACGACTGGAACAGCTGCCTGAACTAGGCCGAATGACGCCCGGCGTATGGTATTTCCTGCCACAGGGAGAGCAAGATCCACATCATACACATGCGATGCCCCGTCCTACAATAGCAATTGCTATCAACCTTAAGTGAATCAAAGAGCAGCTGAATCGGTGGCGGCTCGTTGGCCTCCTCTGCTGACCTCTGGACTTACGCGACAAGTCGAATTACAAGATCCGAACATGCGAGCATTGATAAAGCTGATCCTGATGACCGCCGTGTTACCGTTGGTCATCGCGAGCAAATCGAACGCGACTCCAGAGGAGGACGCGAAGGCTGTCGCCGCGTTGGATACGAAATATCAAGCCGCCGTTAAGGCTAACGATGCCGCGACCATGGACCAGATCTTAGCCGACGACTTCGTCTTGGTAACGGGGCGTGGCAAAGTTTTTAACAAAGCAGACTTACTTGACTCCGCTCGAAAGAGAGAGGTCACCTACGAACGCCAGGACGAAGAATCCGGATCACAGAAGGTCAGGGTATGGGGTGACACAGCCGTGGTGACTGCGCTGTTATGGATCAAATCACTGCAAGGAGGTAAACCAGCCGATTACAAACTATGGTTTAGCGATACTTATGTTCGCACGCCTTCGGGCTGGCGATACGTATTCGGTCAGGCTTCCCTTCCACTGCCTAAACCAGAGTCCAAGTAATCGGTTTAGGCTTGTTTCCCTGCGCTCGGATGGCGATAAAGAAGAAGCCATGCATTCTTTTTGTCCGGAGTCTCTCCTGAGTAGGAACCGAAATAGGCGAAACAACCTTTCGTCGAATTGTAGTTAGATGATGTCGCGGGCATGACGATTACGACGATTCTCCTCGCAGTATTCGGCGCGTTGCTTGTTGCAGCTTACGCACTCTGGGATCTAGGCGCAGATCGGCTCGTCGCCGGTTTCGGACGCTTAGTCATTCGGACGCTGACACTCGGTCGAGTTCGCATAGCAGAAGATGTAGACGAGACTACAGCCATGGCAATTTCTGCTGCGACAGTCCTCGTGCTTTTTCTGTCTGTTCTCATCATCGCTTCACGCGTGCACTGACGTGGACACCAAATCATCTAACCAGTCAGTGGAGCTAACCGCCACCCGCTGTACGCTCACGCGTTCCATGACTAGAACCTCTTTACTCCGGGCCGCGCTCGCTCTCGGTGGCGGTAGCTCACTTCTTTCTCGTTAGATGCTGAAAGTTTCGCTTCCCGATCCGCAGTATGCGCTGAAGACCGCTTGGCGGTTCGTCGCTCTTGTGTTCTGCATGTCCCTTCTACTCGTGCTTGCAGCTGTGACTACTCCGTGGTGGGTTCGCGTGCATGACATGGCTTGGTTCATATTCGCCGTCCTCTTCTGCATGTCGCTCATCGTTCTCGTATGCTTTGCTTTTGCTGGGGTCGGCTGGGCTCTGTGTGCGTGGTTGCCGCGCTCGTCATTTCGCGGTGCTGCATTACGAGCGTTTCTTGCTGCGCTTATCAGTCTATTCATCATCGGAGGTTATGCGTTGGTGTTTACAGGAGTCATTCGGTTGCGCTGAACATCTAACCAATCACTGCAGCCAACCGCTCTTTGGCGTTGCGCATCGATGTCGATCTTAATTAGTGTATTTTCAACTGGAGCGCAGCCTCGCTCCCAGAGCGGTGGCTCAGCTCTATCTCGTTAGATCTATGACATCACAGAGCAAGGTGAAGCTTCTCTTGTGGATTTCGCGGGTCGCGCTTGTCGCCTCGATTTTCCCGCTCATGTTCATTGCGCCGCTCTGCTATTGTCCCCGCTACTACGTCGCCCTTTCTGTTGCCGGCATCATTCCGCTGCTGTGCGGTCCACAACTCTATCGCTGGTTCGGTGGCGCATACATGTTGGCAGCTCTGCTTTTTGCTGCTGGCGAGCATCGCGCCGCGTTACATCAGACTGAGGACCTTCGCCGCGTAAGGGCAGAAGCACACGCGCAGCATCAGTGACATTTTCACGCAATGGGTCTAACCAGTCGATGAAGCCAACGGCCCCATTTCGAAATAAGTTCAGCGTGTTTGCCACGGCACCCTGCCGTGGCTTATCTCTTTCTCGTTAGGCCTAGAGCACGCACATGGGACTTTTCTCCCGTCATCTTAAGCCCTCACGACCCGCAGAGACGATCACACCGCCGCGCATTGAGTTCGTTGGCGAGCAGGTGGGACCATACGAGGACCAGCTGAAGGCAACGGTCCGTCGGGTATTCGCATGCGAGCCAGCCATTCGCAGCGCTTACTTAGCGCGGCTTTCGTACGGTGATCCGGCTGGCTACTCCGTTGGGCTTGGCATTCGTTCCACTTCCGGTTTGGACCACTCGTTGCAGAAGCGGCTCGGCGAGATTTTCAGTGACTTGTTCAGTCGCGATCAGTATCTCGACATCTTGTTTATTCGAGGGGATCAGGAAGAGCAGTCGAAGAAAGTCTGTGCTCCATTCTACCAACAGGCCTAACCAATCGATGAAGCCAACGGCCCCATTACGAAATAAGTTTAGTGTGTTTGTCACGGCACCCTGGATTTCATCCAGGTGCCCGGCTACCCTAGTGCGATGCTCGTCTTCGCGCTCACGCACTCCCGCCGTAATGTTGTTCAACGCTAGCCGAGGCTTATGATGTTTTCTTTCCGCGAAAACACCCTTCGGGCTTCCCGACCATGTCGCACCGCTTCCCGCAGGCTCCATTCTGTTTCTCGTTAGGCCACTTCCCATGCGTTTGGTCATTTTCGACATCGATGGCACACTGACGGCAACGATAAAGGCCGACGAGGAGTGTTTCGTGCGCGCATTGGCTGAGGTCTGTGGATTCGGTGAGGTTGATACTGATTGGTCACGCTACAAGCACACGACTGATGCCGGTATTTTCCACGAGATTCATGAGATTCGCACCGGACGTACTCCATCGGCTACTGAGGTTTCACGATTTCGCCAGCACTTCGTCGGCTTGCTTGCACAGGTTTCGGCTGAATCTCCTTTCCCCGCCGTGACAGGAGCGGTCCGGTTGCTTTCTCGTTTGGCTAGTAGTGCCGGACATCGGGTTGCACTTGCGACCGGGGCATGGCGTGACTCGGCGTCTCTCAAGATGGCCAGTGCTGGTATGTGCTACGACGACTTCCCATCAGCATCGGCGGATGATGCCCTAGACAGAGAGTCCATTATCAGATTGTCCAGGCAAAGAGCAGCTGAGCGATATGGCAGATTTGGTAGCACCGTTTACGTTGGAGACGGGGTTTGGGATGCGCGTGCGTGTCGCGGCATTGGCATTCCGTTCATTGGCATTGCCACGGGCCATCGCGCAAAACGATTGTCCGCGGAGGGTGCTGTTTGTGTCGTCCCTGATTTCAGTGACGCGGATAGATTTTTGAGGAGGGTGTATGAGATTGCGAACGCGGCCTAACCATGCGCCGCAGCGAACCCGGCCATCGCGCTCCGGTTGCAATTCACGCGGTCGGGCCGGGTCGCTGAGCTTGGGTCGTTAGATGGTGAAGCCGCGCAAGATTCGAAAAGGCGATATGGTGCGCGTCACCGGCATTCCGCCCGATCTGCATGACAACGCAGGCATCGGCACACCACAGGTCTTTCAGTCAGCACTCGGCAAAACATTCAGAGTCGAAGCTATCAGCGAGCATGGGCACCTCGAGCTCGTAGTCGGCGAGAGCGGCGGTGGCCGTGATTACTCGTCAGATACCATTTGGATTGACCCAGAGTTTGTCCAAGTTGTGGGAGAAGCCACACAACCCATCTAGCCAATCGATGCAGCCAACGGCCCCATTTTGAAACAAGTTGACTCCTTCGCTCCCGCTCAATCGGCCTTCGCCTTTCCCGTCCATGTAGCACCGCTTCCAGCGGGCTCCATTCTCTTTATCGTTAGATGTAAAGTGCGTGACCGAAGTAAGCGGTGCGTTTTGCCTGGGTCCATGGACATCCATGGAAATTAATAGTGCGAGATGAGGAGTATGATGTTCGCGATCAAAGCCGAGATTAGCGATTTGTTGGCGCAAACGTTTGCGTTCACCGCGCAGAAGACGATGTATGGTGGTAAGCACATCGCCAAAGGCGATACGATCTTCGTCTTCGCGAGCGAGAACGAAGGAGGGCCAGGTCTGATCGCGAGCGGCGTCGTTACCTCGGCTAAATCGATCGCAAAAAAACGCGGGATCGCCCGGCAAACACCGCGCGTGAGCATCATCATCAGACGCACCGCGCTCGCAAAGCGGCGTCTCGGACGGAGCGAGCTCGAACGTGACTTCGCCTGGGACGACGGTCGACCCGAGACCGAGCTCAATTTCAAATTCTATCGTCAGGCGACGAACAAGATTGTCGGCATCTCAGATAAAGCGGCGACGTTCCTCCGCGGATTCTTTTAACGAGAGAATTTCGACATGAACACGATATGGCCTAACCAAGCGCTCGAGCAACCGGCTGGCCGGTGTGATTTGACCAGTTCGCAATACATTTGGGGGACTCGATCATGAAAACATTGCGATTTTTCACAATTATGCTCACGGCACTTAGTTTGAGCGCGGCGTTTGCCCATCTTCTGGAGATGCCGACCAAGCTCAAGTATGACGGCACCATGTGGCTCACTCTTCAGCAAACTCTTTATCCGATGTTTGGAAGGGTTTCTGGCGTTTGCGAGATCGGAGCAGTGATCGCTTCTTTGGTGCTCGTTATTGCCGTGCGCAAGCGTCCCAAAGCATTTCCTTGGACGCTGCTCGCCGGGTTATCCCTTATCGCGACTCATACAATCTTCTGGATCTGGGTCGCCCCGGTGAACGCTACGACGGCTCATTTGACTCCCGAAACATTGCCTGCGGATTGGGCAAGTTTGCGGAATCAGTGGGAGTTCGCGCATGCGTCGCGCGCTGTTCTTCAGATCATCGCGCTCAGTGCCCTAGTAGTTTCTATTCTTGCTGAACTTCCGACACCGAATGACGCGCGCCACGCTAGAGAGTAACTCAAATGGATGAACTATAGGTGGTGAAATCCGAACTATGATACCTAGTCCTACAGCACAGAAATACAGAATACTAATTGCCGCAATGATGATCCTGACGGTCGGCGTTGTTGTTTCGGAACGGTCTTTGGGGATCGCCGGCGAACAACAAAAGGTGATTCATCAGCTGCGGATCTACGAAATATTTGATAGCAACAAAAAAGCGTTTCATGACCGGTTTCGGGATCACGCCATGCGGATCATGGCGAAATACGATTTCAAGATCGTTGCCACCTGGGCATCGAAAAAAAGCAATCGAACCGAATTCGTCTATCTGCTCGAATGGCCGGACGAGGAAACGATGACCAATTGTTGGGAAAAATTCTTGCAGGATCCGGAATGGATTAAGATCAAGAAGGAGACGGGCGAAGTTTACGGATCGCTCGTGGGAGAGATACAGGATCGCACATTGTATCTGACCGACTATTCACCGCGTAAAGAGCTCGCAAAATAAGACGCCTGGCCATTCACCAACGCTATTTGGGCTTCGTTGAGGGGTTCGAGCGGGTGAGCCGTGGATCAACCCTCTCCCCTCTCCCTTTGAAAGGGAGAGGCGACCGTCAATGGTTAGCCCCGCTTCAGGCCCATAAAATTGCCCGCAAAAATTTTTCAAAAAAAAGCTTGCATGTGATCTGGTGTTATAGTTAACTATATCACTAGATGAGACGGAGCGAGCAATCGACGGGGCTGCGCGCGGGTTTATCACCAAGGGCGTTTGGAGCACAGGATGAATCGTGAATGGAATGACAATCAGCCGATTTATCGACAGCTTCGCGACCAGGTCGTCCATATGATACTCGACGGCGTGCTCAAAGAAGGCGATCCCCTGCCCTCGGTGCGCAATGTTGCCGCCGAACATCGCGTCAACCCCCTCACCGTTCTAAAGGCCTATCAGGAATTAGTCGACGAGGAGCTGGTCGAAAGCCGGCGTGGCCTGGGCATGTTCGTCAAAACCGGAGCGCACAAGGTACTACTCAAAGGCGAACGTCAGAAATTTCTTTCGGAGCACTGGCCCAGGGTGCACGCAACCATTCAACGGCTCGGACTGAATCCAAAAGAATTGCTCGATGCCGCGGCTCGCAGCTCAAACAGGAAGGAGAACCGCTAAGGCCATGGCAACGATAGAAGCACGCGGCCTGCGCAAGACTTTCGGCACGACCGTCGCGCTCGACAGCATCGATTTGCGCGTTGAAGAAGGGCGCATCCTCGGGCTCGTCGGTCCCAACGGCGCAGGCAAGACGACTGCGCTCAATGCGATCCTCGGCCTCACCTCGTATCAGGGAGAATTAAAGGTGTTGGGACGCGACCCATGGACGCAGCGCAACGAGCTCATGCAGGACGTCTCTTTCATTGCTGATGTGGCCGTCCTGCCACGCTGGATTCGGGTCACGCAATTGCTGGACTATGTGGCGGGCGTCCATCCCCGATTCGATCGCGCGAAAGCAGAGAGTTTTCTCGCCCAAACCACGATCAAACGCACGAGCAAGGTAAGAGAATTGTCCAAAGGTATGGTAGCCCAACTACATCTCGCATTAGTGATGGCGATTGACGCGAAGCTGCTGGTGCTGGACGAGCCGACCCTTGGCCTGGACATCCTTTATCGCAAACAATTCTACGACTCGCTGTTGAATGACTACTTCGATCATAGCCGCACGATCGTCGTAACCACGCACCAGGTGGAGGAAGTCCAGGACGTCCTAACCGATCTCATGTTCATTAACCGCGGCCGGATTGTCCTCCAGTGCAGCATGGAAGAATTCGACTCGCGCTACGTAGAAGTGATGGTGAATCCCGAGCACGTGACAGCAGCGCGCGCGTTGAAACCGATTCACGAGCGCCCCGTGTTCGGCCGCAGCGTCCTCTTATTCGATCATGCCGATCGCGACCAACTCGCTGCGTTTGGCGAAGTGCGCAGGCCCAGTATTGCTGACTTGTTCGTCGCCGTAATGAGCAATAACGCCACCGCACCACCGCCGCTCCCCCGCCAAGCTACAGCACCCGAGGTAACCAAATGAATACTCAACCGGATAACACGCCTGAATCTGCCGGAGTCAGCGCCCCCGGCTACAACTCTTCGGCGACCCAGCCGTTCTTTTGGTCGGTGCGGCGCGAGTTATGGGAAAACCGTTCGATTTACGTCGCACCACTGATTGTCGCCGCGGTCGTGTTGTTCGGTTCCTTGGTCGGCTCCTTTCATCTGCCAGAGCGCCGGCGGTTAGCGATGTTGCTCGATCCCGCTCATCGGCGGGCCGCGATCGAGATGCCGTACGATATCGCTGCAATGATTATCATCCTGACAGCATTCGTCGTCGGCGTCTTCTATTGCCTCGACGCGCTTTACGGTGAACGCCGGGAACGAAGCATTCTTTTCTGGAAGTCGCTTCCCGTTTCCGATCTCACAACCGTCCTCTCGAAGGCCACCATTCCGCTGGTGATCCTGCCTCTCACCATCTTCCTGATCATTGTTGCGACGCAATTCAGCATGATGCTAATCAGTAGTGCGGCATTGATGCCGAGCGGTCTTGCTGGAACGACGTGGACAAATTTCAATTTGTTTCAACAATCGTTGATACTCCTCTATAGCTTGATCGTAATCGCGGTCTGGCATGCCCCAATCTATGGCTGGGCACTGCTGATTTCCGGATGGGCGCGACGCGCGACGTTTCTCTGGGCGGTGTTACCGCTGCTCGCCATCGGCGTTCTTGAGAAGCTTGCGTTCGACACTTCGCATTTTTTATCAATGCTGAAATATCGCGTATTCGGCGCCGGTGACACAGCTTTCGCGTTCCGCCCACAGCACGGCGTTGCAATTGATTCTCTGCTTCAACTCACCCCGGGAAGGTACCTGGCCACGCCGGGTCTCTGGCTCGGGCTGATGGTTGCCGCGGCGTTGGTAGCCGCCGCGGTCCGACTCCGCCGTTATCGCGGCCCATTGTGATTTCAGATGAGAACAAGCCGCGCAGCTCTCCGTTAGGTCTAAGAAGCTAGTAGAGAACTGAAAGTTGAAACTTATGCATCCAACCAAGAAGGCCGGCCGTATCGCTGGCGCCATCTACGCATCAATGGTGTTCGCAGCGCCGTTCAGTCTGCTCTACGTGCCTAATAAATTGATCGTCCGCGGCGATGCCACGGCGACAGCAGCGAACGTACTAAATCATGAGAGTATGTTTCGGCTTTGGATCATGGGCGATCTTTGGATGCCGGTAATTTTCATCTGCCTCGGGGTCGTGCTTTACAATTTGCTTAGCAGCGTCAGCAAACCTTGGGCGCTGCTAATGCTCAGCTTCGTCCTCCTTTCCTCTGCTGTCGGTTTTCTGGATACGTTGAACAATATCGCCGCCGATCTTCTGTTTCGCGGCGCGGACTTCTTGAGTGTTATCGATAAAACGCAGCGCGACGCGCTCGGCATGCTCTTTATCCGGTTGCACAGCAAGGGAACGTTTATCAACGAACTGTTTTGGGGTCTGTGGCTCTTTCCGTTTGGCCTTCTAGTCTATCGCTCCGGATTTTTACCGCGCTGGATCGGAGTCTGGCTCATGATCAACTGTTTCGGTTACGTGATTCTTAGTCCCATCGCGTTGTTCTTTCCAGCCTACTACGGCATTGCATTTAAACTCGCGCAGCCGGTCTTATTCGGCGAACTCGCGATCATGCTGTGGCTTCTGATCAAAGGCGCCAGGGTACCCTCGGTCGCAGCCGTCACAGCACAAACGAAGAACGCATGAATAAAATCGACAATTCACAACGCGTGGCTGCAAAAGTCGCGGGAATCAGTCTCCTCTTCTCCATGGCGATCGTGGTGTTTGCCAACTATGTGCTGCTCAATCCTCTGATCGTTCGAGGCAATGCCCCGGAAACTGCGAGGAATATTGTCGCGCACGAAACCCAATTCCGCGTCGCCCTCACCTGCTTCCTTGCTTACAGCGCACTCATTGTGGTTCTCCTCGCAGCGTTGTACGTAATTCTTAAACCGGTAAATGAAGGCCTTGCCCTGGTGGGAGCATTGTTCCGTCTGGTCTTCGCCATAATGTGGCTTCTTAGCACGCTCAACATGCTTGGCGCGCTACGACTCGTGGGTGGTGCTAGTTATCTGCATGCCTTCGAAGCAGACCGATTACAGGTGTTGGCCAGGCTAGACATTGCCGCCACTTTCGATGATTACTACGTTGGCCTTCCGTTTTTCGGATTAGCCGCAACTGTTTGCGCCTGGTTGTGGCTCAAATCGAGATATATTCCAAAAGGATTAGCTGTCTTTGGCGTCGTGTCCTCGGCATGGTGCGTGATTTGCGCTTTTGTTTTCCTCATTTTTCCCGGATTCGCCAAGCCGGTTGATCCATATTGGTTCGATTCGCCGATGGCCATCTTCGAGCTCATCTTGAGCATCTTTCTGTTATCTAAAGGAATCCGACTACCAAATCCTGGGAAAGCGGGCCCTATTGCCGAAAGCGCGAGGAAATCCATTTTGCTGCGCTTACCTGTGTTTCTTTAGCTCCATGAAGCTAAAGCGCATTTTGAAATGGACTGCGAGCATTATCCTAATCGCATTGATTCTATGGGGTTTCACTGCTTACTGGATGTCTACTAACGACTGCAATCGCACCGCCGCTACTCCAACTGTTGCCATGAAAGCTGTACGTTATTGCGAGTACGGCTCGCCGGATGTCGTCAAGCTCGAGAGCGTTGAAAAGCCGGTCCCGAATGACAATCAAGTCTTGATTAAGGTTCAGGCGGCATCACTCAACGCGTTTGATTCGTACGTGATCCGCGATTCGTGGCTTGGGCGCTTGATCTTCGGGTTGCGCAAACCAAGAGACACGCGCGTTGGGCAGGACGTCGCCGGCCAGGTGGAAGCCGTTGGCAAAAACGTGACGCAATTCAAACCAGGTGACGAAGTGTTCGGCATCTCTCGTGGCGCTCTGGCCGAGTATGCGTGTACTCTTGAACGAGCATTGGCCGCGAAGCCGCCGAACGTTTCGTTTGAGCAAGCCGCCTCTCTCCCGTTGGCCGGACTTACTGCGCTGCAGGGCCTGCGCGAGGGAAAGATTCAAGCGGGGCAGAAGGTGTTAATCAACGGCGCGACCGGCGGTGTAGGAACCTTTGCCGTGCAAATCGCCAAATCTCTTGGCGCAGAAGTCACGGCTGTTTGCAGCACACGGAATGTCGACCTTGTCCGATCGATTGGCGCCGACCACGTCATCGATTACACAAAAGAGGATTTCACCAAGAGCGACCAGCGCTACGACGTGATCTTCGATAACGTTTGCAACCATTCCTTCGCCGAACGCCGTCACGTGTTAAATCCCAAAGGCATCTGCG
>JBKPLM010000068.1:0-5369 GCA_046731655.1 Verrucomicrobiota bacterium
TGCTGTTCTCGTCTATCTCCACACGGAGGCCGCGCGCCGTCAGGCCATAGTAGAGGTCGCGATCGCGGATTATGGTGAGATAGCCTCCTGTTGTGGGCACTTCTTCGGCGTTGAGTTCTTGGGCCAGCCGGTCGCGCTCCGCGCGGTCGCGGAAGTAGACGCGCATTACCAACGTGTTGTACTTGTCGGCTATTGGATTCTTGCCGCTTCTTGCCTGGGAGTGAGCAGAGGCGGTTGTAGTGCGAAACCCGATGCCACTCATCGCGATACCGTGATTGTTTGAAGCGTCAGGATTCTCCGCAAAGGCGTAGCCGCCCGGGTAAAGGGAAAAAGCAAGCAGCGCCACGAGGACGCTGATCGCGCAAAAGGCAAGACTGATAACGACGCGGGGGGTGAAGGCAGATTTAGAGACGAGCTCTTTTTTCATAATCAATTTCTGAGTTGTATTTCGGCTGAAATTGAAACACTGTCGAGGCGCCACGCGTATTGTTAGACTCCCCCGCGATCAATCCTTCCAGCCTTAGGAAGAAGCAGCGTTATCAAATCCCAGTGGACAATTGCAAGCCTTTTCGGAAAGGCGCCCAGCGGAGATAAGCGTTGAAGGTCTTGAGTTGAGTCGCGTCTTCCGCGCCTTCGCAATAATTTTCTGCAGCCCTTCGAGGGACGAACTATCCCTCGCGTGACGCGCTGCTCTGGAAGCGGGTGGCAAAGACAATGGTGCGCCTGGTCTGTGTCCGCACTACCACGCGAACTACTATGCAGCTTTCGTCATTGGTCCGGACGGGCACAACATCGAAGTGGTTTGCCACGAACCCGAGGCCTAACCATTGTTCGTCACGATCGCGACGGCTATACTCCTCGCTAGTTGCGCCACACCAGTCCACTTTAATCGTGTTCTCGTCACCGGCGAGCGCCAGCACGTATCAGAGTCCGATGTCCGAGCAGCCCGAACGAGTTTCGAGAGATTGTGCTGCGGGGAGTCGGACTGGAGAAGATGATTGACTCCGATTAGATAGATCATGTTTGAGCGGTTTGCTGAAACCGAGAGACAAAGTGTCTGTAACCTCTCGAGTAACAAGAGAAACAAACCGGCGGCCCTCGCTTGGCCGCTTGACGAATGCTTGGCGAATAGCGTAGTAAGGTAAAAGAGCATCGAAAGCGGATCGAACCCGCCTATTCAACATGACAAAGCCAGGCGTTTTCCCCTCGGAAAATCGCAGGTTTAGAGCGAAAAAATGAGCACGCGCCGATGTGGCGAAATGGCAGACGCAACGGACTTAAAATCCGTTGGGCCATAAAAGGCCCGTGCCGGTTCGAGTCCGGCCATCGGCAGTTTTAATTGCGGATCGCGGATTGGCGATTGCAGACTGAAGACTGAAGACCCAAGCAACATTCACATGCCAACTACGACCGAACGTCCCCTTTTTATCCCGATTATTTTGGGAACCGCTCGTCGTGGGAGGCAAAGCGAGAACGTTGCACGCTTTGTTTTTGAGCAAACAAAGAAACGTGCCGGCGTAGAGACAGAGCTGATCGACGTGTGCAAGCTTCCTATGAAACTGGACGACGCAGGCGAGCAAATGAAAGATCCAAAATTCTCAGCGACCATCGAGCGTTGCGATGGACTCATCATAGTAACTCCGGAATACAATCATGGTTACCCCGGCCTTTTAAAGCACGCGCTAGACATGAATCTTGAGGAGTACATTCACAAAGCCGTTGGGATCTGCGGTGTCTCGGCGGGGCCGTTTGGCGGCGCGCGCGTGATTGAGGGCTTACTGCCAGTCATGCGCGAGCTCGGTCTGGTCACAATTTTTTGGGACGTGAATTTTGGAAGCGTGCAGAAGCTTTTCGATTCGCAGGGGAATTTACTCGATGAAAGTTATGTGCGACGAGTCGACAAATTCCTGAATGAATTGATCTGGATGACGCGCGTTCTTCGCTACGGACGCGAAAATATTAGGGAAGTTAAGACAGAGCAGTGAAGTGGTGATGTGATGCCGAAGGACGCGCTAGCGGAGCGAATGCAACACCTTGGCATTCGCGATGTCGACCTTAAGGAGACCTTTGCGCGATCGAGCGGGCCGGGTGGCCAAAATGTAAACAAAGTTGCAACCGCTGTAACGCTGCGCCACAGGCCGAGCGGCATCGCCGTAACTGTACAGGATTCGCGTTCGCAAGCGGTGAACCGCAAACTGGCGCGGGAACGACTGCTCGACGCGGTCGAGAGCGCTCGAGAAGGACGGCGCAAGGGTGAAATCGCGAAACGCGAAAAAGAGCGCCGGAGAAAATCGCCGCGACCAGCTGCGCTCAAAAGGAAAATTCTCGAATCGAAACGGAAACGCGCGCAGCTAAAGAAACATCGGGCAAAGGTCGAGTTGAGTTAACCTCACCAAAGCAGAGCTTGTAGCGCTCGGATTCTCGCCTCCATCAGCTTGCATCTTTCGCCGATGTTCATCGCCTTACTATCCCCAAAAAGAAGAATTCTTCGCCCTAAATACGTCTGGCGATGCGACCTGCGACGAATCGTTTGTTGAAGAAACAATTCACGTTATGAAAAAAGCAATCATACTTGGTTCGGTGTTTTCCGTTCTCGCCCTTATGCTGGTGTCCTGTGCCAGCGAACCCGAGGCGACTACCACCACAACGCGCCAGACGACTGTCACAACGGCGCCTCCGCAGCCGGTCGGTCAGACAACTACCACGACAACGCACCGCATGGGTGGCGGGTATTAATTCGCCTGCAACGCTGTAGTACGGCGGGCCGGTTGGGAGAAGCACATCGATGCGCGCACTTCCGAACCCTCGGGAAAGTCAAAAGCGCCGCGCCCGCAATCCAGAACGTGGCCGCTTTTTATCGAGCGTACACTACGCGCTTGCGTGATTAAAGTGCGGTGGTGCTCCGCCGCGTTTCTGATCGCCGGCTACGATTTCTCCGCCGGCGCTTCTGCGGTCTGCGCTTCCTCTGCTGCCTGGCTGACTACGGGCGCAATCGCCTGAAGTTTTTCGCCGTTGCGGAGATCCATCAATTTTACGCCCATCGTGTTTCGTCCCGTTTCGCGAATTTCCTTGACCCTGGTGCGCACCATCTGGCCTTTGTTGGTGATGAGCATGATCTCGTCTGTCTCGCGAACTGTGAGCGCGCCAACGACGTCTCCGGTTTTTTCGCCGGTTTTCATGGTAATGATGCCTTTGCCGCCGCGCGATTGGCGCCGGTAATCATCGAACGATGTGCGCTTACCAATTCCATTTTCGCCGGCGACCAGCAGCATGGCGTTTGGATCGACAATGGCGGTGGCGACTATGTGATCGGCTTTCTCAGGACGAATACCCCAGACGCCAACCGTGTTGCGGCCCTGATCGCGCAGTTGTTCTTCGTGAAATCGCAAGCTCATTCCATCCTTGGTGATGAGCACGATCTCGTTATTGCCATTTGTTAGCTTCGCATCAATTAACCGATCGTCTTGCTCGATCTGGATGGCGATGATTCCGCCGCGGCGGACGTTGGCGTAGTTGGAAAGATTCGATTTTTTAACGATGCCTGACTGCGTAGCGAACACGATGTGTAGATTTTCGTCCCACGTCTGATCGACAGTGTTCGGTCCTGTGCCGGAGGTTTTGGATTGAATACGGATCGTCGCGGCGATTTTTTCGTCGGGCTTCAACTCGAGAATATTTGCAATCGAGCGCCCCTTGGCGGCGCGGCCCATCTCGGGAATCTCGTAAACTTTTTCCACGTACGCGCGTCCCGCTGCGGTAAAGAACATCAAGTAATCGTGCGTGGTTGCGGTGAAAAGATGTTCGACGAAATCGCCTGCCTCTTCTTCAGTGGCGCCTTCACGCGTTTGCATGCCGATCACCCCTTTGCCGCCACGGCGCTGCGCACGAAACGCGCTCACAGCCGTGCGTTTGATAAAACCGCCATGTGTAATGCTGATAATGCAACCCTCATTCGCGATGAGATCTTCCATGTTGATCTCGCCTTCATCGGGTGCGATTTCCGTCAGGCGCGGTGTTCCGTATTTGTCGCGAATTTCGCGGAGTTCTTTTTTGATGATCGTGAAGACACGTTGTTCTTTGGCCAGGACGTCGCGGAGATCTTTGATCGATTCGAGTAGTGCCTTGTATTCGTTGTCGATCTTTTCGCGCTCGAGTCCGGTGAGTTGGTACAGCCGAAGATTAAGGATTTCGTCAGCCTGCTGTTCGCTGAAGGCGTAACGTCCATTTGCCAGGCGAGCCTCGCTGCGAATAAGGACGCCAATCTGCTCGACCTGACGCCTGGTGAATTCGAAGGCGAGCAGTTTCACTCGCGCTTCATCGCGACTAGTCGATCCGCGAATGATTCGAATAAATTCGTCCAGATTGGCCAGCGCGATCAGATAACCTTCGAGCGTTTCCGCGCGCTCTTCCGCTTTGCGTAATTCGAAGCGCGTGCGGCGCAGCACAACTTCGCGTCGGTGCTCGATGTAGCAGGCATTTGCTTCCTTAAGCGAAAGCAGTTTGGGCCGCCCATGATCAATCGCAAGCATGATGACCGCGAAGGAGGTTTCCATCGCGGTATGCTTGTAGAGATTGTTGATGACCACTTTCGGATTGGCGTCTCGCTTCAGCTCGACAACAACCCGCGTATTTTCATCCGACTCGTCGCGAACGGCGCTAATGTCCGTGAGCACTTTTTCGTTCACCAGCGACGCTATGCGTTCGACGAGGGTGGCGCGATTGACGTTGTATGGAATTTCTGTGATGACGATTTGTTCCCTGCCGCCTTTGAGCTCCTCGATGCCGACCTTGCCGCGCACCTTCATGCTTCCGCGGCCGGTCTCGAGATATTGTTTGATTCCTGACACGCCGCAGATCGCGCAGCCGGTGGGGAAGTCCGGCCCTTTCACGTGTTTTATCAGCTCGTCGAGCGTGATTTCCGGATCGTCGATTTGCGCACAAATTCCGTCGATCACTTCGCTGAGATTGTGCGGCGGTATGTTAGTCGCCATCCCGACTGCGATTCCGGTTCCGCCGTTGACGAGCAAATTTGGAAAGGCAGATGGAAAAACAGTCGGCTCGGTGCGCGTCTCGTCGTAATTTGGGACGAAATCGACCGTGTCCTTATCCATGTCGGTCATCAGCGCAGCGCCCAGATGCGTCATGCGCGCTTCGGTGTAACGCATCGCTGCGGGGGGATCGCCTTCGACCGAACCGAAATTTCCCTGGCCGTCGATTAACGTTTCGCGCATCGCCCACGGCTGCGCCATGTGCACGAGCGTCGGATAAATCACCGCCTCGCCGTGCGGATGATAGTTACCGCTCGTGTCACCACAAATCTTTGCGCATTTACGATGCTGCCGGTTTGGGAAGAGCGAGAGATCATGCAT
>JBKPLM010000069.1:0-8219 GCA_046731655.1 Verrucomicrobiota bacterium
CGCTGCTAGTACGCGCTGCCATGCGCATCCTCGTAACCGGTGGCTGTGGATTCATCGGGAGCAACTTTATTCGGTATATTTTGCAACATTACAAGCCCGCGTACGTGAGCAACGTGGATGTGCTCACTTACGCGGGCAACCTCGCCAATCTCAATGGCGTGGTCGAAGAACATGGCGAACACTACGAGTTTTTCAAAGCCGATATCGCAAACGCCGATCAGATGGACGCGCTCATGACCGAGCATCAATTCTATGCGGTCGTTAATTTTGCGGCTGAATCACATGTGGACCGCAGCATCAACGATCCGCTCAATTTCATTCACACAAATGTCATCGGCACGAGCGTGCTGCTCGATTGCGCACGCCGGCATGGCGTTCAGCGCTTCATTCAGGTCTCGACCGATGAAGTGTATGGCTCGCTTGGCTCGACCGGAAAGTTCACCGAACAATCACCGCTCGATCCGAGTTCGCCATATTCGGCCAGCAAAGCCGGCGCTGATCTGCTCGCGCTTGCCTGTTACAAAACCTATGGCCAGGAAGTGCTGGTGACCCGTTGTTCGAACAACTACGGGCCGTATCAGTTTCCGGAAAAACTGATTCCGCTCATGATCATCAAGGCGCTGCGCGACGAACCCCTGCCGGTTTACGGCGACGGCCTGAATGTGCGCGATTGGATCCATGTCACAGATCATTGCGCCGCCATCGTGGCCGCTCTTTTCGAGGGGAAGCCTGGGCAGATTTATAATTTCGGGGGCGACGGGGAGATGGTGAACATCGATCTTGTAAAAATGATTCTCGATAAGCTGGGCAAGCCACACAGCCTGATTTCATTTGTGACCGACAGACTTGGCCATGACCGCCGGTACGCGATTGACTCGTCGTTTGCGCAGCGCGAGCTGAACTGGAAACCGCGCCACCATTTCAAGGAAGGCCTCGATGAAACGATCCAGTGGTACAGTGAAAACCCGTCGTGGTGGCAGCCGTTGCTTGAGCAGGCTGAAAGATACTGATCGCTCCCAGCTTGTGACTCTCGATGCCGGACAAACCGGCGCATAGCTATTCTCATAAAAACAGGCATGAAAATTGCAATTCTTGGCGCCGGCGGACGACTTGGCGCAGCGCTCCTGCGCGAATATCGCGACAAATTCGACGTCGCCGGCTTTAATCACGCGCAACTCGATCTTTCGGATCTCGGTGCCGTGCGCGAGAAACTGCGTAACACTAGTTTTGACGTTCTGATCAACGCAGCGGGTTTTACGAAGGTGGATCTTTGCGAAACGCAACGAGACCGGGCATTTCTCATCAACGCAGAGGCGCCGCGTGTTGTCGCAGAGATTTGCGACGCGAAGAGCGCGAGACTGATTCATTTCAGCACTGATTATGTGTTCGATGGCGTCAAGCGCGAACCGTACACCGAAGAAGATCATGCTAGTCCGATCAGCGCTTACGGTGAATCAAAGCTGGCTGGAGAAAAGAACGTGCTAGCCGTGCAAAATCAGAATCTCGTTGTACGTGTTTCCTGGGTTTTTGGGCCCGATCGTCCGAGTTTTATCGACGCAATGGTCCAACGGGCGCAGGAAAATGAAAAAGTTGAAGCGGTGGCGGACAAATTTTCGACGCCTACATACACGTTGGATATAGCCGCGATGCTCCCCCCGTTTTTTGACAGAAATGTCTCGGGAGGGATTTTGCATTTCGCGAACGCCGGGGAATGTAGCTGGCAGGAATACGCGCAATGGGCAGTGGATTGCTGCCACGATGCCGGCTTGCCTATCAAAGCGAAGGCGATTGGCGCACAGAAATTACAGGACATGGCCAACTGGATCGCCCGTCGGCCTGTTTATTCGGTGCTTTCCACCGCGAAGTACACGAGCTTGACGGGGATATCACCTCGCACTTGGCGCGAAGCCGTCTCTGATTATATTACGCGCTTCTATTCTAAAAAATGAAAACCCACATTCTCACACTTACATTGTCGCTCATTTTTTGCCTGACTGCCCACGCCGAACTGAAATGGGAGCAAACTTCCGTTGAACTGCGCCCGGCGCGTGGTGACAAACAGGCGATCGGTCATTTCAAATATCAGAACGCCGGCAAGACCCCCATTCATTTTAAGTCGGTCCATGCCTCATGCGGCTGCACGGCTGCGCAATCGCAAAAGGATCAGGTTGGCCCCGGGGAAAAAGGGGAGATCACTGCCACATTTAACATTGGCGACCGGACAGGCACTCAGGTCAAAACCGTGACAGTAGAAACTGACGAGGCCGCGAATCAGAAAACGGTCCTCACCCTCAAGGCTATTATCCCGCAGGAATTAGAGATCAGTCCGACTTTTGTGTTTTGGAAACAAGGCGAAAAACCGGATCCGAAGACGATCACGGTTCACGCCGGGAAGGATTTTAGCGTGAAAAATATCAAGGTCACCTCATCGAGTCCGGATTTTCAGACCAAAGTCGCGGAAACGGGCCAAGGACAATTCAAAGTTGACGTCCAACCTAACGAAACGAGTCGTCTCATTGCCTCGACCTTGACGATCCAATCCGAGAATTCGCCAAAGACATTTTACGCCACCGCCCGTATCACCACCGCTCCGACTGCACCGGTTGCTCCGGGTGGTCAGAAAGCTCCGCCTGCGCCGGTAGCCCCGACCGCCCCGGCTCGTCCGCCTGCGCCAGGTAGTCAAACACATTGAAATTTTCACTGCCACGCCAAGCGCTCATTCTTGCAGCGTTCGCGCTTCTTCCGGGCGTAGGGCAAGCGATCTATTTTCGCGACAAGATCTCCTGGCAATCACCAATTCCGCCTTCGGAAATGGTGAGCGTCGATCAGGCGCGCCAGTGGGGTGACGGTGCCATCTGGAGCGACGCTCGCGCGGATGACGAGTTTGCTCGCGATCACGTGCCTGGTGCCGTTTTGTTGAACGAAGATCGCTGGAACGAACTGCTGCCGCAGTTTTTAGCCGCGTGGTCGCCCGGGAAAAAGGTCGTTGTCTATTGCAGTGCTCAAAGTTGCGATCTTGCCCGTGAAGTGGCCGAACGGCTACGCAAGGAAGCGCAGCTTCCTGATGTGTTCGTGCTCGAGGGCGGCTGGGAAGCCTGGCTGAAGAAGAATCGTTAAAAAGTTAAATCGTTAAATGGTTAAATCGTTTATTTGGCGGAGCCTCGATTTTATCATCGCCGCAATTTTTATTTACGCCGGCGCGCTTAAAGCGCTCGATCCGGTCCGGCTGGCTCACGACATCGATCATTACAAAATTCTGCCGTGGACTATCGGAGTGGGGCTCGCGTTCTATCTGCCGTGGTTGGAAATTTTTTGCGGCGTCGCCCTGATTTTTCGCCTCTTCTATCGCGGCGCATTGTCGATTTTGACTGCGCTCGTTGTGGTCTTTCTGGTCGCCACGATTGCTGCAAAAGTTCGCGGACTCGATATCACCTGCGGCTGTTTCGGTCACGCGAGCCAGAACTGGAGTTTCCCGGCCCACCTGACGCTGGATTTGGGGATTCTCGCGGCTCTGGCTGTGCTTTGCTACTGCAGCGTAGCCCGAGCGCGTGCAAATGCCTCACCAACCCTCCTGTCATGAAGTTTGATATCAAGACAGCATGATCAGGAAGCTCAAGTCCGGCAGATATCGGTTGTACTCACGAAAGAAAAATCCGAAAACTGGAAAGCGCCGGAATTTGGGAACCTTCAAGACAAAGGCGGCAGCCCAAAAACACGAGCGAGCAATTCAGTACTTTAAGCGGCATTGAATCGTATCGCTGGCGTTGTCATCCTGAGCGGCGAAGGAGCCCAACCAAACGCAGTTGGTCACAACTGCAGGGTCGAAGAGTAATCTGACACGCCTGTGAGAAGTCCCTCGCCCTCTTGGCAGCCGCGGCAAATTTTTGTCGGCTTGATTGGACTATGCACTGTATTTCACACTATCCGCGCCTGGTCACTGATGAAAACATTCCGGCTTACTCTTAGATGCTCGCTTTGTCTGGCGATAGTCGCGACGGCGGGTTGCGGCCGAAAATCGACCGGTCAAATTGTAGGTGAAGCGGCAGCGGCCCAATCGCCATCGCCGCCTGTGGTTTCAACAATCCAATCTCCAAGTCCATCATCGTCGCCAACTCAGGCGGCACAGGCGGAGGCTGGGCGGCGGTCAATTCTGGATTTGTCACGGCTGGAGAACGGCGTTCGACCCGCAGTATTTTGGATCACAATGTTTGATTCCTCTGGCAAGTTGCTGCGCACCGAGACTGGTTTTTTCATTTCAGACGATGGCAGATTCATCACGACCGCGCATGCAGTCGAGGGCGGGATCAATGCGGTCGCGAAAACGGCTGATGGGAGAATTTACAATGTGAGCGGGATTCTTGCCGCCTCTACCACACTCGACCTGGCTATTCTTCAAGCCGATGTGAAGCGCGTGCCGTTCTTGACGTTGAGTAAGAGTCCAAACCTGGAAATGGGCGCACGGGTGGCGGTAGTCGGCAGCGCATTGGCCGGGAGCGCCGAAGCTGCTCACGAAACAACGATCTCAACGCAGCAACCCGATCGCTTGGAAATCGCGGCGGCACTCCCGCCCGATTCACTTGGGTCGCCGATTGTGAACGCGAATGGCGAGGTTGTCGGCGTGGTCGTATCGGGTGGCGAGAAAGCGACCGTTCGATCTTCGAACGCCGTGGGTTCGTTGCTGGCTCGACTTGCACCGGACGCAAAGCCTCGATGGTCGGAGATTGCTCAATCTGGTGTTACACCTACACCCGCGCCTCGCCCGACGCCCAAGCCACGATTAGTTTACGCGCCCGCGCCGGCGTTTCCTTCTGAAGTGCGTTCTCGTCAGGGCGTAGCGTGGGCGGGGCGTTTCCGGTTAAATTTCAATGCCAGGGGAAACGTGATCAATGTCCAGGTTATCCAATCGACTGGAAATAATGTCCTTGATCAATCTGCACTCAGCACGCTTCGGCAGTGGAAATCCGCTCCCGGCCAGGAATGGGCGGCGACGGTTCCTGTTACATTTCAAAGCAGGTGAATGCCGAAACCGCAGCCCTGGGCTTTCGCGTAAAATCGGGCTGGGCAGCTGTTGTGTTGGTCAACGGTCCAATTGATTCACCTGCACTGCGTGATAACCGAGTTATCGATTTGTCTGACCCGCAATTTCCCGAGACGCGCCAGCCGTATCACGCCACGATGGGAAAACTCGAAACGGACACAACGCAGACAAAGTGGCGGACGGATATCGTGCAGCGCGTAACAAAACAATCGGTCACAAAACTTCTCGCAGATTATCGGAGGAAAGGTTACGCGATCAAGGACGCTTTCCTGGTGGTTGGAAATCAGCTCGATCCTGCAAAAATCGCGAATCCGCACATTCGCGCGCACGCGCTCGAAGGCCAGTTGTTTCGCTGGGTGCTTGAGAAGGCTTTGAACGCGCACAAAATTCGCACGGCCATTTTCCTGGAGCGGGATGCCTTTGCCAACGCAGCGATGGAACTGAAAAGGTCGACTGATGAGGCACGGCGAACAATACAAAATTTTGGTCGATCCACGGACGGCCCCTGGCGCGCAGAGCAGAAACTTGCTGCTCTCGGTGCGTGGCTTGCGCTTTGTCACAAGCCCTCGTTGGAGCAAGAGGGAGAAAGATGAAAATTTGTGAAGCGACTGATGCGGATCGCGATGCGGTCTGGAATATTTTTCATGACGTTGTCGCGTCTGGGGACACCTACGCGTTTGATCCCGCGATCTCGCGCGAGGATGCGTTGGGATATTGGTTTCGACTCGGCACGCATACATATGTGGCCAAACTTAATGGCTTAAAGCCGTCAAGTTTACAGCCAACGACGCTCGTTGTTGGTACTTATATTTTGCGGCCTAACCAGCCTGCCGGCGGTTCGCACGTTGCGAACGCAGCGTTCATGGTCGCGCCAGATGCGCGTGGTCAGGGAATCGGTCGCGCGATGGGCGAACATTGTTTGACCGTGGCGCGCCGACTCGGTTTTCGTGCGATGCAATTTAATTTCGTTGTATCAACCAACGAAACTGCCGTTCATCTTTGGCAAGATCTCGGTTTCAAAATTGTCGGCACTTTACCCGGCGCGTTTCGACATCCTGAAAAGGATTACATCGATGTTTACGTGATGTACCGCTCGCTTCTTGAAGACCAGGCTTAGGCCCTCTTGTTCCAAACAAACATTGCAAAAGAGATGATTTCCTGCTGAACCTAGTTGGATGCAGACAGTGATCCAAGTCATCACGAGCGGGCGTGGATCGCTGCGGGAAAAGATCATGACTGATCCTCAGCTCGAGCGGTTTGATCTGATTCCCACTGAACACCAGCGGCCCGGGCGGCCCCATGGCTGGGCCAAAATCCATAGTGAGACCGCGCACGGCGCGATCAATCTGGAATGGCATGCGCGCAGCAGCACATTGATCTGCCGTGTTGTGACAAGGCTCGGCAATAAGCCAAACTCGATCATTGGGGACTTCGTCGATTATCTACTCGCCCGTCATCAAAGCCGTATCTTATCGATTCACATCATGCGGCGATGAACTCTGGAAAATGCCGCGGCGCGAGTGTGGCGAGGACAAACCGAATTTCTCCTGTCGTTTCGATGACTAGCGCATTAACCAGGGTATTTCCGAAGCTCTGAATACAAGAGCACGCATCGCGACAGGTAAATCCGATTACCTCATTGCTCAAGGAGGTAAAGGAAATGGAAAATCAAGCCGAACTACCTTCTAATCGCAGAGCTTTTCTCAGGAGTGGCATCATTTTTACGGGAGCCATGCTTGCGAGCTCTGAGCTGTTGCGCGGCGCCGAGGGAAAGAAGAATGAGGAAAAAGAAGCCGAGGTCGGGCCGCCTGAAGATTTGATGCGGGAGCACGGCGTTTTGAAGCGCGTGGTTTTGATTTACGGCGAAGTACTACGACGTATCGATGCAAAGCAAGATTTCCCGCCAGAAGTTCTGGCCGATGCCGCGCGAATCATTCGCAGCTTTTTTGAGGATTATCACGAGAAACTCGAGGAAGATTTTCTTTTCCCACGTTTCGAGAGAGCCAACCTGCTTGTCGATCTCGTGAAAGTACTGCGCGCACAGCATGAGGCTGGGCGAGAGGTCACTGATGTGACAATGCGTTTTGCGAATCTGCAATCGGTAAAGAATGAATCCGAGCGGGGCCAACTCATCGCGTCCATGCAGCAATTCATCCGAATGTACAATCCTCACGAAGCCCGCGAAGACACAGTTCTCTTTCCCGCATTTCGCAAGATTGTTTCCCCGCATGAGTTCGATGCTTTAGGTGAAGACTTCGAGAAGAAAGAAGACGAGCTTTTCGGCGAAGATGGATTTGAGAGGGTGGTCGATAAGGTTGCTGGAATCGAGAAGCGATTGGGCATTTACGATCTCGCCCAGTTTACGCCGAAGATGTGACGGAACATGCGTGAACTTCTTATTACGGATGCGCCTGCGGCCACCGTTCTTGTGCGAATTATGGCTGGTAGCGTTTTCCTTTCCGAAGGAATTCAGAAATTTCTTTATCCGGAAGATCTTGCCGCTGGACGCTTTGCCAAAATAGGCATTCCAGATCCGGAAGTGATGGGCCCTTTTGTCGGCGGGTGCGAAGTAGTTTGTGGCGCCCTGCTAATCCTTGGATTTTTAACCCGGCTCGCAGCCATCGTGCTGCTGATCGATATTAGCGTTGCGATTGTTTCGACTAAAATTCCCGTACTTCTGGGCCACGGTTTCTGGGGATTCTCGCTGATGAAGCTTCCGCGATATGGTTTCTGGAGCATGATGCACGAGGCGCGTACGGATTTCTCCATGTGGCTCGGTCTGCTCTTTCTAGTCATCGTCGGCGCCGGGCGGTGGTCAGTTGACGCCGCCTTAATGCGGGGGAGATCCAAATCTCCATGGCCGACCGCATCGCGTTAAACGAAAGAGAACGATCCGGAGTCTACGGGGCTCGAACCCGCAACCTCCGCCGTGACAGGGCGGCGCTCTAACCAATTGAGCTAAGACTCCTCGGGAAGGAGAAACTGTAGAGGTGGCTATCGTCAGTCGCAACTTTCTGAGGAGAGACTTCTGCGCAACACAAGATCGACATCATGGTTGAACATTTTGTATATTGTGGCGTCGAAGATTGCGGATGCGTCTGATAACGCTATAATGAGACACGGTTCGGCGGATTGACCCAAACCATAAATGAGTGACGAGCGCAGCGAGGGACTTCAGGGC
>JBKPLM010000070.1:0-8520 GCA_046731655.1 Verrucomicrobiota bacterium
CTTTTTGTCTGCGTCGCGGACAACCGGCACCACGAGTCCGCGCTCCGTCCCCACCGCTACGCCGATATCATAGAAATTGTTTTGAATGAAATCCTCATCCTCGATGTGGCCATTAACTACCGGCACGGCTTTAAGAGCCTCCACGCATGCTTTAACAAAGAACGACATCAAACCCAGCTTGACCCCGTTCTTTTTCGTGAACTCATCTTGTTTGTTTCGGCGCAATTCCTGGACGGCGCTCATGTCGCATTCATTGAAAGTCGTCAGGATCGCCGCGGTATGCTGCGCCATCACAAGTTGCTGCGCGATCTTGCGGCGCAGCGGCGACATCTTTTTGCGGCTGAAACGCCCGTCTCCGGATGGTTCAACTTCGCGAGCTTCGATTTTCTCGTCTGCCTTCGCCGAGGCCACGCCGGACAAGTCCGCCCTGCCACGCTGTTGCGCTGCAGCGAGGACGTCTCCTTTTGTTAGGCGACCGCCTTCGCCGGTGCCGCGAATTTTTTCCGGCTCAAGCTTCTCTTCCTCCACGATCCGGCGGACTGCAGGCGACAGGGCAGTTGTAGCCGCTGCCGTTGGCTGCGGCTTGTCGCGGTCGGTGCCCGCGGCTACAGGAGCTTTTGCTTCTGCGGGCTTTTTCTCCGACTCGCGTTCTTTTTGTTTTTCTTCAGGCTCCTGCTTCTTCGGCTTTTCTTCCTTTTTTTCCGCAGTCGGCCGTTTTGAATCGTCAATTATCGCAACAAGCTCGCCAATCTTCACCTCCTGGCCCTCTGGTACCTTCGTTTCGAGTACGCCTGCTTTTTCGGCGACGATTTCCGTAGAAACCTTCTCGGTCTCAAGCGTGAAGAGTGCTTCGCCTTCGTTCACGAAGTCCCCGGATTTCTTGTGCCAGGCAGAGACAACACCACTGGTGATTGACTCCCCAACGGCGGGAATTTTCACTTCAATGGCCATGCGTAAATGAGCGTCGCGGTCGAGATGCGTTTCGTCAATAGAGATGAGCCGAATACGGCGACTCAAACTGCAAACGCGTCAGCGACCAAGCGGGATTGCTCGCGCTTGTGGCGTGCCAACGCGCCGACGGCTGGGCTGGCGCTGGTTTCGCGGCCCGCGTAGGCAATTTCGGTGCAAAAAATCGTGCGCAACCTCGGTTCGATAAAGGTCCACGCGCCCATGTTTTCCGGTTCTTCCTGGCACCAGACGTACTTCGCATTCTTTGGAAATGGCTTGAGCATTTCGCGGAGCTTTTTTTCTGCGAGCGGATACAGCTGCTCGATACGAACGATCGCCGCATCCTCAATCTTGCGCTGGGTCCGGTAATTGAGCAGATCGTAATAGACCTTCCCCGAACATAGGATAATTCGCTTCACTTTGTCGACAGCGCCGGGCTCAAGCGAGCCGAGGATTTCTTCGAACCGGCCATGGATGAATTCTTCGGCAGGCGAGGAAGCAAACTTCGCTCGTAACAGACTTTTCGGCGTCATGATGATGAGCGGCTTGATGAAGTCGCGCTTCATCTGGCGCCGCAACACATGAAAATATTGCGCGGCAGTGGTTAGATTGCAGACCTGCATGTTGTCTTCGGCGCAGGCTTGCAAAAAGCGCTCGAGTCGAGCGCTGGAGTGCTCCGGACCCTGGCCCTCATAGCCGTGCGGGAGCAGTAATACAATCCCACTCGGTCGCTGCCATTTCGATTCCGCTGAAACGATAAATTGATCGATGATGGTCTGCGCGCCATTGGAGAAATCACCGAACTGCGCTTCCCACAAACAAAGCATCTTCGGATAATCGAGCGAGTAACCATAATCGAACCCGAGCACCGCAGCCTCTGAGAGCGGGCTATTGTAAATGCAAATGCGCGCCTGTTTCTGGGCGAGATGCATGAGTGGCACGTAGGGTTTGCCGGTCTTTGCGTCGTAAAGCACAGAGTGCCGCGTGCTAAAGGTGCCGCGGGAGCTATCCTGGCCTGACAATCGAATCGGAATTCCATCCAGAAGAAGCGATCCAAACGCGAGCGCCTCAGCGTAATGCCACTCATAGGGACCGCCTTCCTCGAAGATTTTGCGCTGATGATCCAGAACGATGCGTTTGATCTTCGGCTGAACGTCGAAGCCTTCCGGAACGCGGGTGAGACCATCGACAATCGTCTTTAGCGTTTTCTCGCTGATCGCAGTCGGCTCAGACTCGCTGGAGTATTCCGGTTGAAATATCGCTGTGGATTCTCTGAACTTCGCTTTCTCGCTGGCCTTTCGTTTCTCGATGGCATCGACTTCGTCTCGCGTCATTTCAAGCCGCAGACCGAACTCGGTTTCAAGCGAGACAGCGTCGTCTTCGCTTAGCGTTCCCGCCTCGAGCAACTCGCGCTTGTAAAGCTGCGTCACCGAAGGGCGCTTCTCGATCTTTGCGTAAAGATCGGGCTGGGTAAATGAAGGCTCATCGCCTTCGTTGTGGCCGTAGCGCCGGTAGCAATACATGTCGATCACCACGTCGCGGCCGAATCGCTGGCGAAAATCGAACGCCATATCGCTAACAAATTTAGCCGCCAAGGGATCGTCGCCGTTCACATGAAAAATCGGCGCCTCGATCATCTTTGCGAGATCGGTGGAGTAGGTTGACGACCGCGCATCCTTGGGAAGCGTGGTGAACCCGATCTGGTTATTCACAACGATGTGGATGGTTCCGCCGGTGCTGTACCCGGGCAACTGCGACAAATTGAGCGTCTCAGCCACGATCCCCTGCGCGATGAAAGCAGCGTCGCCGTGCACCAGCAGCGGCAAGACTTTGCGCCTGTGCCCGGTGTCCCCGCGAATTCGTTGTCTGGCGCGCGCTTGTCCTTCAACTACTGGATCGACAGCTTCCAAGTGACTCGGATTCGACGAGAGCCGGATCTCGACCTCCGCACCGGAGGCAAGTCTACGTACCGAGTGATAACCGAGATGATATTTCACGTCGCCATCGCCAGCGACCAGCTCGGGAACGTAATTTTCGCTAAACTCAGTAAAGATGACCTTGAGCGATTTGCGCAGGAAATTTGCCAGGACATTGAGTCGGCCGCGATGCGCCATGCCCATGCAAATTTCTTCGACGCCTCCTTCCGGACACTTATGCAGAATCGTGTCCAAAATCGCCATGAGCGACTCCGAACCCTGAAGTGAGAACCTTTTCTGTCCCACGTAACGCGTGTGGAGGAAGACCTCGAATGATTCCGCTTCAAGCAGCGCCCGTAACAGCGCCACTTGCACTGCCGCGGGAGTCGAATGCTTGTGGGGTCGCGTCTCCAATCGCTTGCGAATCCAGTCGCGCACTCGCGGATCCTGGATGTGCATGAATTCCGATCCTATGGAGTCGGCGTAGATTCTCTCCAGCCCGGAGACCATCTCGCGCAAGGTCATGGGCCGGTTGTCGAGGAAGAATTTGGACGAAACACGAAGACCGAGATCTGCGTCGCTAAATCCAAACTCGCGAAGACTCAGCAATGGATTTTGCGGGCGCGTCTCTGCCAGGGGATCGACCCGCGCAATTGTATGGCCAAGCGAGCAATACGCGTAAATGAGACCATCGACCCGCGTCTGTAACGCCGCTTCCCGGGCCTCGGCAGCTGCCGCGCCGTCGCGCTGCGGTAAATTTCCAAGCTCGAATCCCTCAAAGAAAGCCGACCATCCCGACTCGACCGACTCAGGGTTTCGCTGCCAGCGGCGATAATTTTCTTCGATTAGTTGTAGATTTGCGCGAGCACCAATTGAAGTGCGCATAGCGAATTAATCTCGGACGATTACGCAGTGCGGCAAGTTGACAGTGCGGAACCAGCCTCGTTACTTGCTGCGCATGGTTCCAACAGAGACCGTAAAATATCTGGGGGCGATCCAAGGATGAAGACAAATCAATGCCAAAAGCTGTTCGTTGCGCTTCTGATTCTGGCACAGGCAGAAGCCTGTCTTGCACAAGCCGATCCAGCCTCGGAACCGGCCGTCTTAGCTGTGGCCAAAGTCCTACCAGCCGTAGTGAACATTAATACTGAGCGCATAGTGAGGCGTACGGTGCGCGATCCATTCGAGGATTTTTACTCCCAATTCTTCGGCTATAATCGCGTTCGGCCGCGCGAAGTTCGCCAGACTCTGCAAAGTCTTGGCTCCGGTTTTATTATCGATCCGGCAGGCTACATCGTTACCAACCAGCACGTGGTTGAGCGCGCCGCAGATTTGAAAATTCACGTAACGACAAACGACGGCAAAACGTACAATGCTCACTATATCGCCGGCGATGACAAGACCGACCTGGCGTTCATCAAGATCGACGCTGAGACCGCATTTCCTTTTATCAGTCTGGATAACATTTCGCCGAATTTGCTGGGGCAGACTGTCATCGTGGTAGGCAATGCCGTTGGTTATGGTAGTTCTATCAGCCGCGGAGTTCTTAGCGCGGTCAAACGTGACATTACCGTGGACGATACCGAGTATAAGGGTCTGGTACAAACGGACGCTGCAATCAATCCAGGCAACAGCGGCGGACCGGTGATCGATCTCTCGGGGCGACTGGTCGGCATCAGTTCGGCAAAAATGGCATTCACGCCGCAAGGCGTCCCCACTCAAGGAATGGGTTTCGCAATTCCGGCGGAGGTAGTGCGTGATAGCGTCAATCAATTTAAGAAGGTCGCGCAGAAACAAGCCAAACCAAATAACCGGCCTGCGTCCGCGCCCGATACTTCCGTGTCGAATGCGGAAAGGTTATTTGGACTGCAGCTACAGGATTTGAATCAGGAACTAAGCGATGCGCTCGGATACCTCCGCGGACGCGGCGTTTTGATTACTGCCGTCGAACCTGATAGCCCGGCGGATGAAGCCGGGCTCGAACGCGGCCTGGTGATTTATCGGGCGGGCAACTCCGAAACGAACTCGGTCAAACAAGTCGAGGAATTGCTCCGAGGCGTGCAGAGCGGCACGAAACTCGAATTTACGGTTGGTGCAATCCGCCCCCGAGGTCAAAACCGCCAACTCGCCACCTTGAGCATGACGGCGCGCTAAAAAAAATCGGCAACGCAATCAGTGTTCGGTTGTCTCATGGAAATATTGCTTAATGATTAAGGTCGAAAATCTGACGAAACGCTACGCTGGCCAGCCTGCCATCCGGGACTTGAATTTTGAGGTTAACCGCGGCGAAATCATGGGATTTCTGGGGCCCAACGGCGCGGGCAAAACCACCACGATGCGCATTTTGGCCAGTTTCATGCCGCCTACCTCCGGCCGCGCCACGATCGCGGGATTCGATGTTTTTGAACAATCGCTGCAGGCTCGAGCACATCTCGGCTACATGCCGGAAAACGTGCCACTCTACAGCGATATGCGGGTAACAGAGTACCTGCGTTATCGCGCGGCCCTCAAGGGAGTTCAACATCGTCGCGTCACCGAGCGTGTTGGCGACGTAAACGAACTTTGCGGTCTGAAGAGCGTTGCGAACAAGCTGATCGGGGCGCTATCCAAGGGATTTCGCCAGAGGGTCGGACTGGCGGACGCGCTGCTCGCTGAACCGGACCTGCTAATTCTCGATGAGCCGACGATCGGTCTCGATCCAAACCAAATCCGGCAGGTGCGCGAGCTGATCAAGAACCTGGGCGAGCAACATACAATTTTGCTTTCGACGCACATCCTGCCGGAGGTGGAGATGACATGCAGCCGCGTGATCATCATTCACAAAGGACGAATCGAGGCATGCGATACGCCGGGAAATTTACTCGGAAAAATCAGGCAGGCCGGCGGTGTTGTTCTTGAAGCCAAGGTGGGAAAAGACAACGGCGCGGACGAGCTAAAGAAGATTTCAGGTGTGCGGGAAGTAATCACCGATGGCGAGGATGATTGGAAGATATTTTCCCTACGGGTGGAATCAGGCGTCGATGTGCGCGAAGAGATTTTCCGCCTCGCCAGCCAGCGCCACTGGGCTGTGCGTGAACTGACGCAGCGTCGAGCGACGCTCGAGGATGTGTTCGTGGAAATCACGCATTCGGACACAGCGTAGCTATGTCTGGAAAAATGGCCCGGGCCTCAATGCCCAATGTTTAGTTTATGAAGAAATTTTACGCTCTCCTTTTGCGCGAAGTTCGCAGCTATTTCCACTCCCCGATTGCCTACATCGTGCTCATCTTTTTCCTGATAGTCAGCGGGATCGATTTCTATTTCCAAGTCTCCTTCATGAACCAGCGCCAGGTGCAATACACGGTGCAGGAGGCATTTTTTAACTCAGTCTTCTTCTGGTTTGCCTTTGTTCTGATTTTCCCTCTCATCACGATGCGTCTGTTTGCCGAAGAATTTAAGCTCGGCACGATTGAGCCGCTTACGACTGTCCCGGTACGCGACGGGCAAATAGTACTCGCAAAATTTTTCGGCGCGCTGGTCTTCTACGTAATTCTGTGGATCCCGACGCTGCTTTACTTTGCCATCTTTCTCAAGGTCACGAATGAGCCGGCTGCCCATTCTGCCGGAGCATACGCCGGGTCTTATCTGATGCTCTTATTGCTCGGAATGTTTTATCTCTCGATTGGTTGTCTAACCTCCGTTCTGACCCGAAACCAGATCATCGCAGCTGTCATTTCCTTCTGTGCGATTACTCTGCTTTTTTTCCTCGGCCTGGTTCAGTTCATTCTGCTCGATGTGAGCTCGGAAACGCGCGATTTGCTGGGCTATTTCTCTGCAATCGAACATATGGGAACGTTCTCGCGCGGCGTGATTGATACGCGCCCAATCGTTCTCTATGTGAGCATGACCATTCTCATGCTGACGCTCACGCACCAGACATTTCAGTCCCGCAAATGGAGGCTTTGATCGATGCCTAACGAAACAAACCAGCGCCCGAGACGTTCCGGGAAAAAAATTCGTCGGGTTCGAATCGGTTTCAACGTTCTCGCGCAAATCATGCTGATTTTATTTCTGGTTGCGATGGTGAATTCGATCGCCTTCAAACATTACGCGCGTTGGGATTTTTCCCGTGACCAAAAATATGCGCTCTCAGATAAGACGAAGCGCTTCCTTGAGACCCTGAAGGGCAAGATGCGCATCACGGTTTTCTTTCCGCCCAGCACTCCGATTACCACGGATGTTCAAAATTTGCTGACGGAATACCAGTATGCCGGTAAAGGAAAGGTCGACATCGAGCACATCGATCCCGAGCGCAATCTTTCCCGGGCAAAGGAGTTGTTCGACAAATACAAGGTCGTTACTGACGAGGCTCTTTTGGTAGTTGATTACGAAGGACGCAACAAGACGGTCAAGGCGTCAGAAATGGCCGACATCGACCAGAGCGGAATGGCTTTCGGTGAAGGCCCTCGCGTAGCTGCATTCAAAGGCGAACAGGCCATCACCAGCGCAATGATCGATCTTGTGGAGGGGAAAAAGAAGACTCTTGGCTACGTCCTCGGTCACAAGGAACCACCACTCACGGAAGGCAGCGCGATCTCCGTCCTCAAGACATTCATCGAAAACGAAAACATTCAGTTTAAAGAACTGAACCTTCTCGATCTGGAGGCGATTCCCGAAGACGTAAAGACCGTCATGATAATCGGGCCGCAATACGATTTGTCAGACCGCGAAATGAAAGTTCTGCGCAACTTCTGGGATAAACAGGGGCGGATTTTGCTTCTCCTCGATCCAACGGCGAAAACGCCGAAGTTAGATGGCTTTGTCAACGAGCTGGGCGTCAAAGTGAATGACGATAGACTGATGGTCTTTCTACGAACTGGGATCCAGGAGCTGGCACTGACAAGAGATGTGCAAGCGCGCTTCCTCGGCGACAGCCCAATCACAAAAAGACTAGCTGATGTGCGGGCGCTTTTTTTGGGCGGCACTTCTTCGCTCACGCTTGAGCCTGACCGCGTCCGTGCTGCCAACATCCGGCTTGAGCCATTGATCCAGGCAGAAAAAGGTTATTTTGCCGAGACTGATTACAACACGGACGATCAAGTAAAGCTCCAGGCTGATGCAAAACGAGACAGTAACACGTCACTAACAATTGGCGCAGCCATTGAAAAAGGTGGCAGCGCGGATGAGCGGGTGCAGGTGAACTCGTCGCGGTTGGTAGTCGTTAGCAATGCGACCTTCGTTCAAGACAATGCCATTACGCAAGATCAACAGGGACTCGATTTTTTTTCTGGCAGTGTGAACTGGTTACTGAGCCGCGAGCAGCTGATCGGTATCGCACCAAAAGTTTCAAAACCTCTGACTTTCACTCTGAATGGAGAGGCGTTGGCTCGTCTACGCTGGATCCTCCTGGTTTTCATGCCGTTGATCCCCGCAGTGATCGGAACGGTGGTTTGGTGGCAAAGGCGCGTGTAGCGCATACGATGGGACTGGAGCGTCGCGATAACATGCATCTTCGGACGAGCGCGGCTCTCGCCTCACGTTATCGAGGTCGCCAAAAGGCTTCCCGCATTCTCTCGTAAGATATGAATTGGAGAACTACTCTAATCCTTGCTGTCGTTGTACTCGCCGGCTTCGCTTACCTCAGGTTCTTTGAGATGAGACAGCCGAGCACGGAGGA